>CAKSAW010000061.1 GCA_934437695.1 uncultured Blautia sp.
ACTGAGTCCGGCTTTTTTCATTGCATCCCAGTCCACATTACACACAACCATCCCGGGAAGATTTTCCCCTGAACTGATTGCGGCGTTCAGCATATCTGCCAGACCATCGGAGCCATAATCAAATTCATGATTTCCCAGTGTTGTCACATCACAGCCCAGATATCCAAGCATCCGCAGTTCAGCGGCTTCTGTGTCATATACAGTCTGTATCAGAGTTCCCATGGAGAAATCTCCTCCATCCAGTATGAGTGTATCTGTACTCTCTTTCTCATGTTCATTGATCAATGTTTTCATCCGGGCGAATCCGCCCGTCTCCTGCTGTGCTCCATTTACAATCGTTTGAAAGCTGTTCAAATGGGAATGCAGATCATGTGTAAACAGGATATCCAGATGTTTTGGCGCCTCTGCGGCGTTTACCTGATATCCAGTCAGGCCTGAAACGCTCAGCATAAATATAAATACTAATGTAAATACTTTTTTTAATAATTTCATATCATTCTCCTATAATATCAAAAATGGCTCCACAGTATCATTTACCTTTTCGCAGGATAATGATACCATGAAACCAATTTACAGCAATCCTGATCTATCTTTCATCCCCTACAAAAAACAATGCCATTGTTCCCGGACCGGAATGAGCACCGATGGTAGCTCCTACCTGATTTATGATAATCGTGTTGATCTGATATTTTTCTTTTACTTTCTCAGCTACATATTCAGCATCTTCTTCGCAGTCTCCATGACTGATAAAAATAGTATGACAGATGTCATGATAGCTGCCTATTTTCTCATCCATAAGCTTTACCAGCTCCTGAAGAGATTTTTTACGGCCGCGGACCTTTCCTACAGCTACAAGTTTCCCCTCATTGTCTACGTGGAGCACAGGTTTGATATTCAGCATGCTTCCCACTACCGCAGTTGTTTTTGAAACACGGCCTCCACGGTATAAATGATTTAAATCATCCACAGTAAACAGATGTACCATATGAAGCTTATTCTCTTCTGCCCATTTCGCAACCGTTTCCAGATCTTCACCCTGTTCTTTCTTCTCCTGTGCAAGATAGACCAAAAGCCCCTGGCCAAGAGAAGCTGCAAGAGAATCGACCACAATGATTTTACGGTCCGGATATTCCTCCATCAGTTCTTCTGCTGCAATGCGGCTGCTGTTATATGTACCGCTCAGACCAGATGAGAATGCAATATGAAGAATATCTTTACCCTCTTTCAGATAAGGTTCCAGCAGTGCTTTGGCATCCTCAGGATTTACCTGTGCGGTTGTCGGCATGGAGCCATTTCGCATTGTCTCATAGAATTCATGTTCAGGAAGGAAATTTCCATGTGTATAAACTTTTCCGTCCATAGCATAGCTGAGATACATACAGCCCACACCATGCTCTGTAAAATATTTCTCCGGAAGGTCTGAATTATTGTCAGTGGTAATCACATATTCGCTCATATTGTCCGCCCTCTTTTTTCTGATTTTTATAGTTACGTATAGTATATCATTAAAACATATTACAAACAACTATCTTTCCGATAATTCTTTTATTATAAAAAAGTTTGATATTCAATATATTTCTTTTCTATAGCAATCTTCTTTAACCGGATCAAATAAGTCCCCTACGGAGGTTGCTAATATCTGTTTTTAATCCTCAACTGCCTTAATTGCTTCCTGCAGCTGATTATCCTCGTCATGCGTGATCTCATCTTTATTTTTATTCAGAAGGCTGGTATCTATGGAAACTTCTATGTCCGGTTTTATACCAATCTTATTGATATTATTTCCTTTAGGAGTGTAGTAATTGGCAATGGTAAGTTTAATGGCACTTCCGTCTGAAAGCTGACGAATAGACTGCACAACACCCTTTCCATAAGTTGTTGTTCCTACAATAGTTCCAATCCCGTAATCCTGCACTGCCCCGGCAAAAATCTCTGATGCACTGGCACTGCTTTCATTTACCAGAACTGCCAACGGCATCTGAAGTTCATTCTTTCCGTCACATTTCTCTTCTTCTTTGTTGCCTTCCTTATCCTCCGTATAAACAATAAGACCCTCCGGAAGGATTTTACGCAGTATATCGCAGACAGAATCAAGAAGACCGCCCGGATTATCACGGAGATCTACGATCAGTTTCTCCATCCCCTTTTTCTTCAGATTATTAAAGGCTTCCTGGTACTGTTCAACTGTAACACCTGTAAATTGTGTAATGCGGATATAGCCAATATTATCCTCAAGCATTTCGCTGAAAACAGACGGCAATTCCACATCTGTGACAGATACCTTAATATCCATGGCATTTTCTGTGTCTTCACGGTGAACAGTAAGTACCACACTGTCTTTATCAGAATTACGGACAAGATCTGCAACCTCTGATACCTCATCATCAGTGATATCTTTTCCGTCAACAGCACTGATAATATCCCCCTCTTTTAATCCTGCTTTTTCTCCGGGACCGCCCTCATAGCATTCTACGATCCTTACTCCGCCTTCCTTATTCTTTTCCATAAGTATACCGATTCCCACATAACTTCCCTGGCTGGAAGAATTCTCAGAATCATATTCCTCGGCTGTATAGTATCTGGAATAGGGGTCATCCAGACCATAGAGAAGACCTGTATAAAGTCCCTCTTTCAGTTTTTCTTCATCCTTATCGCCCAGATAATACTTATCTATCATATCTTCAAGATATACCAGTTTTGATGTACACTGGCGATCTCCCAGTACACTGTCATTCTTTGCAAGACCTGTACCCATAAAAATACCTGTACCTATACATGTCACAACCAGTGCCCCTGCTGCTGCACCTTTCCAGAATTCTTTATTCTTCATGTCCGCTCTCCTGTAACAAAAAAGCCACCGGATCATGATATCTGTCATATCATTTGCTCCGGCAGCCTGGATCAATAACAATTTGGTTATACTCTTAAATGTTTTCTTGTAGTAAAGAAACTTCCAATAAGCCCGATTCCCATTCCAAGTGCCAGACTTATAGGAAGTAAAGTCTGATAAATCTGCCATACCGGAATGAAATCTACCACACCTGTAAGCACATTAAACTTGGTCAGAATATAGGATATTGCACCATTGTAACAGAAGTACAGCACGACCAGCGGAACTGCTGCTCCGACCACACCCAGGACCATACCTTCCAGAAGGAATGGAGCTCTTACAAATGCATCCGTAGCCCCTATGTATTTCATGATCCCTATCTCTTCTTTACGGACTGCAATACCTACAGATACTGTATTACTGATCAGGAATATGGAAATGATCAGCAGCAATGCAATGATAGCAATAGAAATATAGGACACCAGTTTATTGATATTTCCAAGAGTTTTGGCAGCTTCTTCAGACTGATTGACCTTTCTTACATGCTTCAGTTCCTGTATATAGGAAACAAGCTCTGACTGTTTCGTGATATCATTCATATATACACGATAGTTGGATGAATTGGCAAGAGGATTGTCATCCTTGAATCCATCTGCTGCATCTGAGCCCTGGAAATACTGTTCTTTATATTCTTCCCATGCCTCATCAGCTGACTGATACTCTATTTTCTCTACTTCAGGACGTGCCTTGATCTTCTTTCCTATAGATTTGATCTGCTTATTTGTGGTTCCCTCTTCAAAAAAAACTGTGATTGGAACTTCCTGCTCTACTTTATGTGCTATATTATTTACATTATTCACAATAGAAAAAAAGATTCCAAACAGAAAAATACAGGCAGCCATTGTGATAATGGAAGCCAGGGAAAACATCCAGTTTCTTTTGATATTTTTGACACCCTGCTTCAGAGTGTACCAGATTGTACTAGGCCTCATGATATTCTCCCTCTTTCTCATCACTTATGATGGAACCTTCGTGCATGGTTACAACACGTTTACGCATGGCATTTACGATTTCCTTGTTATGTGTAACAACCACTACCGTAGTTCCTCTGTCGTTGATCTGCTCCAGAAGCTTCATGATCTCCTCGGAAGTCTTCGGATCCAGGTTTCCTGTAGGTTCGTCAGCCAGAAGGATATCAGGACGGTTGACCAGTGCTCTTGCCAGCGCTACCCTCTGCTGTTCTCCACCCGAAAGTTCATCAGGAAAAGATTTGTATTTAACAGCAAGTCCAACCTCCTGGAGCACCTCAGGTACACGTTTACGGATCACTCGTGTGGGACGGTTCACTACCCTCTGGGCAAATGCCACGTTCTCGTATACATTTCTGTCTTTCAGAAGTCGGAAATCCTGAAATACTACACCCAGTTTACGGCGATATTTAGCTACTCTTCTGTGCTTCATTCCTTCCAGACGTTCACCGCTTACGATTATCTGTCCGGATGTGGAATCCAGTTCTTTCATAAGGAGCTTGATCAGGGTTGTTTTTCCTGAACCACTGTTTCCTACTACAAAGACAAATTCGCCTTTATCTATATGTAAGTTGGCATGATTTACTGCCGGAAGGCCGGGACCATAAGATTTACTTACATCTATAAGGTCTATCATAGATTTCTCCTCCAATGGATTAATAATTTTGTAACATTATTGTAATGTATGTTTTTAGGGATTGCAAGATATTTTTGGAGATTCATAGAATATTCATATTTTCATGCAATCGCTATAACTATACACTGTAGAAGATAATTTGTAAAGGGCAGAAAAATTGTCTACCGCTTAGAAAACGGTAGACAATTGATTGACAAATACCTGTTTTTAATTGTTTAAAACGCAGTGTTTCCAATAGAATACAGCATTAATACTCCAGTGTTTCCATATATTTCATATAGCGTACTACCATAAGTGCAATCTTAAATGTGATGGCATCTTCAAAAACACGGAGATCAAGACCTGTACTTTTCTGAAGTTTATCAAGACGATAGACCAGCGTATTTCTGTGGATATAGAGCTGTCTGGAGGTCTCGGATACATTCAGACTGTTTTCAAAGAATTTATCAATGGTAACCAGAGTCTCTTCATCAAAGTCATCCGGAGATTTACCGCCGAAGATTTCTTTGATAAACATTTTACAGAGCGGGATCGGCAACTGATAGATAAGTCGTCCGATTCCCAGAGAGCTGTATGCAATCACTTCTTTATCTCCGAAGAAAATCTTTCCTACATCAAGAGCCATACGTGCTTCTTTATAAGAACGGGATACTTCTTTAAGCTCATTGACAATAGTACCGTATGCCATATGAGTCTTGCCATCATTACCCATTCCAAGTGTATCAAGAATAGTATGTGCCAGCTGATCCATTTCCGGATAGTTCTCGCCATCATCCAGTTCTTTGACTACAATGATGCTCTTCTCATCTACTGCTGTGATAAAATCTTTACTCTTGCCGCCAAAGAGACTCTTCACGCTCTCCATGGAACTGTGATCTTTCTCCTGAGGCATTTCAAGGATCATAACAACACGGCGAACATCCGCATCAATATGAAGCTTCTTCGCACGGTTATAAATGTCCACAAGGAGCAAGTTGTCAAGAAGCAGATTCTTAATGAAACTGTCTTTGTCAAAACGTTCCTTGTACGCTACGATCAGATTCTGTATCTGAAAAGCAGCAAGTTTGCCAACCATATAAGTGTCTTCATCATCACCATGAGCGACCAGGATATATTCCAGCTGATAATCATCACAGACTTTAAAATACTGAAAGCCCTTTACCAGCTGACTGTCAGCCTGTGATTCTACAAAAGCCTGTACATCCTGTGTTGCAATGGAAAAATCTGAAAAAGTACTTGCCAGTACCTTACCTTCTGTGTCGAGTACGCAAAATTCTGTCCTGGAAATTTCTTTTAACCCTTCAAGGGTATTCTGAAGCACCTGATTTGATATCATCCGATTTCAATCCCTTCTCATCCTATAGTGTTATTTTCCGTTTTAACTATAAAACCTTATACCTGTATTGTATTTTAATATATATTTACCAAAAATGAAAGAGGAAAGAGAAAAAAACTTACAATTTTTTATGGTTTTTTTTGTGAGTGTTCACTTTATACAGTCCGATACGGGTTTTATCGCTTTTTTTCAATGAATCCTTCACCATGAACTTCTCTTGCATCAGTTACTATGACAAAGGCTGAAGGGTCAATTTCATCTATTTTTTCTTTAAGCAATACGATTTCTTTCTTGTTTACCACACAAAAAAGCATCAGCTTATCCTGTCCTGAGTACATTCCTCTGGCATTGATGCCAGTCACGCCTCTGTCCAGATCTTTAAGGATCATCGCTGAGATTTCTTCAGGCTTTGATGTAATAATATAGGTAGCTTTTGAAAATTTAAGACCTTCTATCAGGCCGTCTGAAACCTTTGTCACAAGATATACCGCAATGATCGCATAAAGTGCCTTATGGACACCAAATACATACATACCTACCAGAACAACTCCTGCATCTATAACCTGCATGATCTGTGCAATGGAATAATGCTGCAGATATTTCTGGATGATCGCAGCCATCATATCAGTACCTCCTGTTGTTCCTCCTCCAAGGAAAACAAGACCGATTCCCACACCCTGGATCACACCGCCGTAAAGCGCAGCAAGAAGAAGGTCGTCACCTGCAAGATGCAGTACAGGCTGTACTGCCAGCCATGCTGAAAGAGAAATCTCTCCGACCAGAGCCTTTTTTACAAAAGAAAACCCATGTATTCTCCATCCGATCAGAAACAGAGGGATATTTAATCCCATATTTGTTACCCAAAGTGGGATTCCTCCATCAATGATTCCCTGACTCCATGCTTTCAGAATGATCGCAACACCCGAAAAACCTCC
>CAKSAW010000062.1 GCA_934437695.1 uncultured Blautia sp.
ACAATAAACCTGGAAGATTATCTGAGAAATATGCGCCGTATTTCAGATGCAATGTATTATAGTGTGATCAAAAATACAGACATAGGAAGTGAGAGCCTGGAGGATTCCATGACTCTTTTATATGAGGCCAACAAAGATAAGCTGATCAGTGTAGCATGCTACACAAATGATGGAAAACTGACAGAAGCCTCTCCTATTGCAACAGAGAAAAATGGTGTTGATGTAAAGTCGCAGAAATGGTTTCAGGATGCAGCCAGCGAACTGGAAAACTTTCATTTTTCCACACCTCATGTTCAGGATCTTTTTGATGATCCGTCTTACAGATATTATTGGGTGGTGTCTTTGAGCCGTACAGTAGAGCTTACCAGAAATGGCAGTTCTATGCTGGGTGTTCTTCTGGTTGATATGAATTACAGCAGTATTGAGCAGCTTCTTGAGAAGGCAAACACAGACACCTCCGGTGAATATGTATATCTGATGGCATCAGACGGAGAGATCATCTATCATCCAAAGCAGAATCTTATCCATATGGGATTATATCAGGAAAATAATGATATGGCAGCAGGGTATGAGGATACTACTGTAAAAGAGAATTTTCATGGTGAAAAGCGGCTGGTCACAGTAAAGACCATCAGCTATACAGGATGGAAGCTGGTCAGTGTAGTTCCTATGAAATCTTTCAGTATGGGAATGACAGGTATGAGAAATCTGGTAGTTCTTCTGGTAGCTCTGACAGTGCTGGCAGCAGTGATACTGAACCAGATGGTATCTGCAAGAATATCCAAACCATTGCGTCGTCTGAATGATTCTGTGAAGGAGTGGGAGGCCGGAAATATGGAGCCGGATATTTATATAGGTGGTTCCATGGAAGTAGAGCATCTGGGAAAAACTCTTAGGTCTACAGTTGCCCAGATACGACAGCTGATGGATGATATTGTTGTGGAGCAGGAAGAGAAACGAAAGAGTGAGCTGGATGCACTGCAGTCCCAGATCAATCCGCATTTTTTATATAATACACTGGATTCTATTGTCTGGATGATCACAGGAGAGAGGTATGATGATGCGGTATTTATGATCACGCAGCTTGCCAGTCTGTTCCGTATCAGTCTGAGTAAAGGAAAAACAGTGATCAGTATAGAGGATGAAGTAAAGCATGCAAAAAACTATATGAATATCCAGAAGATCAGATATAAGAACAGCTTTGAGATAGATTTTCAGATAGAAGAAGAGGTTCTGAATGGATGCATTGTAAAGCTGGTGCTTCAGCCATTACTTGAGAATGCCATTTATTATGGAATGGAATTTATGGATGGAGAAGGAGAAATCTATGTCCGAGGATATCGCAGAGATAAT
This sequence comes from uncultured Blautia sp., assembly GCA_934437695.1. Lineage (GTDB taxonomy): Bacteria > Bacillota > Clostridia > Lachnospirales > Lachnospiraceae > Blautia_A. The sequence continues at coordinate 1,354 of CAKSAW010000062.1, forward strand.
GATGTTTATCTTGAGGTAGAGGATAATGGACTTGGAATGCCGGAAGAAGAAGCAGCAGAACTTCTCAACGGAAAAGAAAGACCGCATAAACATGGTTCAGGAGTTGGACTGGTCAATGTTCACAGTCGTCTGAAGCTTCGCTTTGGAGAAGATTATGGTCTGATCATACACAGTTGTCCTGATGAGGGGATGATGGTACAGATTCATATCCCGTATGTTCCATATACAGCAGAAACACAGAGAATCCTTGAAAGTGGAAAGGATTATTCATCAGTGTTGTCAGTCAGAAAGGAGGAAACGGAATGAAAAGAAACAGGGTGTCCGTAATACTTTTTCTGATAATAATAATTTCTGTGATCGGATACAGCGCATATGAAATGGTCAATCAGGGGAAAGACGAGGATTATATATCTGTATCCGTCATTGTAAATGACAGCAGTAATGTACGGTGGGATGCTTTTCGCATAGGTCTGGAGCAGGGAGCAGAGGATAACCATGTGCATCTGAACCTGGTTTCCACCGGTACTTTTCAGGATGCACAGGAGGAACAGACAATTGTGAAAAGAGAACTGGATGGAGATGCAGACGGAGTGATCGTTGATCCCTATTCCAGTGAAAAAGATATTATTCTGCCTACAGAATCAGCGAAACCTGTAGTACTTATAGAAACAGGGATAGAGACAGATAAGCTTTTTAATTCTGTGATGACAGATCATGTGAAGCTGGGAAAAAGTCTGGCTGATGCAGTGATAAAAGATAAGGCTGTTAAAGTCGGGATCTTAAGCGGAAATCAGGAACAGCTGGGAATGAGACAGCGTTTAAAGAGTGTGCAGGATGCTTTGGCGGAAGCTGGTATAGAGATCTCATGGATACTTTCTGAAAAAGAGTTTAATAAAAAGATACGAAGTATGGAATATTTTGCGGATCATCAGACAGATACGGTGATTTCTCTTGAAAATAACAGTACAGAAAAAGCGGTAGATATTCTTTTGAATGATGACAGCATCTCATGGAAACTTTATGGAGAGGGTCGTTCTGAGAAACTGATATATTATCTGGATAAAGGACTGATACAGGAACTTGCAGTTCCAAACGAATATTATATGGGATATGAGAGTATGGTTCTGGCTGCGCAGAGTATCAGATATTATACAGATAAAACGGAGCAGGCAGATGTTGAGTTTTATATGATATCTAAGGAAAATCTATATGATGAAGAAACAAGCAGGATTTTGTTTCCGAATGTAAGATAACAGGGTGAATGTAAATGGGTGAAAGAAAAATGCACAGAAAATATCTGGCACTGGCAGGCATTCTGGGGCTTGTAGCTGTTGCTGCCGGAGGGTGTAATGGCAGTGAGGAGGAAGCTGTCAAAAATATAAAAATAGGAGTTACCTTATATAATCAATACGATACATTTATTTCAGAAATGATGGCAGAATTTACGGAATATGCAGCAGATAAAGAAGAATCCAGTGGTGTTGCGATCAATCTTGAAATTTTGGATGCTTCCCAGAGTCAGCTGACACAGAATGAGCAGGTGAAAAGTCTGATCGATAAGGGCTGTGATGTAGTATGTGTTAATCTGGTCGACCGTACAGAACCTACAACGATCACTGATCTGGCAGAAAGTAAGAATGTTCCTGTTATCTTTTTTAACCGTGAGCTGGTTGCCGAGGATCTGGAACGATGGAGCGAATTGTATTATGTAGGGGCTGATGCATCTCAGTCAGGTGTGCTGGAAGGGGAAATTGCAGCTGATGCATTTAAGGAAAATGCAGATATGGATAAAAATGGTGATGGTATCTGTCAATATGTGGTTCTGGAGGGTGAAGCCGGACATCAGGATTCCATTGTGCGAACAGAGTATTCTGTAAATACTATAATTGAAAATGGAGTGGAGGCAGAGAAGCTGGGATACGCGATAGCTAATTGGAACAGGGCACAGGCTCAGACAAAAATAGCAGCTCTTCTGGCACAGTTTGGTGGAAAAATCGAACTGATCATTGCCAATAATGATGATATGGCGCTGGGAGCGATAGATGCACTGAAGGCATCCGGCATTCCCAAAGAAAACTGGCCGGGAGTTGTGGGTATCGATGGTACGGATACAGGTCTTGATGCAGTGAAAAATGAGGAGATGCTTGGAACCGTCTATAATGACAAAGAGGGGCAGGCTCATGAAATGCTGGATCTTGCATTTGCGATTGCAACAAACGGAGATAAAAGTGAGATTCCTCTGATAGACGGGAAATATGTGCGTACACCATATTATAAGATCACGTTGGACAATATAGATGAGAGAGAATAGATAACAAATAGAATTATGAAAATAAACAAGAGGCTGTCAATGACAGCCTCTTATATATTTCCGATATGATCAGATTACAGACAGGTATCTGATTTACAGTGTCTGGATATAAGATAATAATTCATCTTTTTCAGCTGTATCTATTTTGTGGCCTGCAGTAAATGCACAGACAAAATTTTTAAGAGATCCGTTGAAAGAATCATTTACAATCTCCAGGGCATAATTTTCATAGAATTTCTCTGAAGTTACAGTCGGAATATAGATAGCTCTCTTACCGCTTTTATCAACATTCAGAAAGCCTTTCTGTGACAGACGTGAGAGAAATGTGTTTACAGTCTGTTTCTTCCATGCTTTCTTTTCAACTTCATTAAAGTGAACCATGATCTCAGAGAAAGTTGCAGGTGTTTCTCTTGTCCATAAATATTGTAAAATATAAAATTCTGTTGCACTCATTGCATTTCGTACCATTATTATAAGTCCTCCTTATTAGCTGTGTTATGTGTACTTTGGGGATATTGGATTTTATTTGTTAAAGTTTCCAGGTAAATACTTTTATTCCCTTACATCAGGAATAGCAGCAAAAAAGTATACATGGTACAATAAACAATCAGATGTGGGAAATATTATCCCACATCTGATTGTTATTCTAATATAAAAGTATAAATATTGCTAGGTGTATAAATAGACAAAAATATAAGTGAAAAATAGGTTAATTTATCAGATTTTTGAGTATAAATATGATAAATCATTATACAGTAGCTTCGCGGATCATGCAGTATTGTTTCAGACCAAAGTGATGTTTTTCTACAATTCCATATGTCTTAAATCCAAAGTGTTCATAAAGAGGAACATTGGATGGATTATGGGTTTCCAGAGAGATAAGCATTTTGTGTTTCTGAGCATAATTGATCACTTCGTTCATCAGAATTTCGGCAAGTCCATGGTGCTGATGCCCGGGATCTACTGCAAGATAAATTATATGCAGTCGTTCTGTCTGGTGAAGCTGATCAGTCCAGCTGGAATTCAAATAATCCTTACCCTGAATAAAATTCCAGAAAGTTTTCAGACTGGGATCTTCTTTGATCAGCCATCCGTCAGTGGTGAGCAGAGCTTTAGCTTCAGTGAGACAGTATTGCAGAACGTTATAAGGTTCGCTTTCGTCAGAAACAACCAGGATACTGTTTAATTCACTGTTGTCTGAATAGATTTCGCAGGTCTGAAAAAACTCTGTCAGATCGCAGGAAAAAAGCTCCGGCAGCAGTCTTTCTCTGGTCGCATCGTCAGGGATCAGGGTATGATATAAAGGATCCTGTGCAAAACAGACAGTTAACAGTTTCTGTAATCGTGGCAAATCTTCTTCCTGTACTCTGTACAAATTATCACTTTCCATGGTATGTATTAATCTCCTTAATTTATATCTGTATATATCAATAAAATCTGTTATCATACAGCTCATCCAGCATGACAGAAAGTTTGCTGGTGGAATTCTTTAAATATCGGATATCATCCTTATAATAAGCTTTCTGTCTGCGAAGAGCTGCTTCCAGGCGGCGGATTTCGCTGTCCAGTTCTGGTGTTTCTTCTTCCATACGCTGTTTTAATTTCTGTACGATTCCATAAAGGTTTTCGTGATGCATGATACGTCCTGCACCCCACATCAGGCGTTCTTTCGGCTGATGAAGAATGTATTCAGTGAAGTGGTAATAAACTTCTTCATCAAACAGAAATGCATACATATTATTATCTACGCGGTAGAGTGATTTCAGTGCATCTGTAATATTTCCGTCTGATAAAGCCTGGTATGCTTTTTCCAGCTGACAGATATTTCGTGAAGCTGCCTCCTGTGGAAAGATCACTTCATCCTGCCAGTTAAGACGTACCAGATAATCCTGTGTCTTGCGGAAGATTTTTAATAATTCCAGACTGGCAGGTTCCCATTTAAGACGGAAAGCAATGCGGGATTCCGGGTCAGAAAGAGCAGTATATTCCTGATTGATCTGACATATTTTCTTATAAATATTTCCAGCGGAAGCAGCTGCTGCCTGCAGACTGTGGAGAAGTTCTGTCTGTTCTGTATCTGCCAGTGAAAGAGCGTATTTCTGAACACTTTGTGCAACTGCATTCATGGTGTTGCTGAAATTCATTGGAGGCAGAACCAGATAATCAATGGCTGTTACCAGTTTCAGATAACATTCATGATGAAACCGATAGACAGATTCCTGATAAACATCCTGATTGTCATACTGGGAATGATAGTAGTTCTGCATAAATGGTCCGGCACTGAAGTCATTGACTGCAGAAGGAATACCTGCGATAGCCATAGAGAAATCATCTGACCATGTTTCAATAGGGGAGAGAACGGTGATCCCATCCGGGTAGGCTTCCTTTGGAACGGTCAGGTTGTCTGTAAAATGTTTCATGAAATCTGAGTATTCATAAGTACATCGGATAGCATCCTGAGTGCTGTGTGCATGTGCGGGAAGTTCGAAATTCAGATTTGCAATGACCTTACCCTGCCAGTCAGGGTGTATGCGGAATACCTGATTATAGGCACCTGTTGACCAGTCATATTTGGAATCAATGACTCCCCATTCTTCAGCAGCCATTGCGCAGAAAACCAAAGTGTGCGCCGGCTGATATCCGCCCCTGATCATGGCACGTGCGATCCCAAGCATCATGGCAACTGCCGCATTATCGTCCTGAAATCCGTCAAAGTAGGAATCATAGTGGGCGGATAATACGATCATGGAATCTGTTTCTGTTCCTCTGATCTTTCCTACAATATTGCTGGCTTTTGTGTCAGGGATAACTCTGGAACGGGCATCCAGTGACACTTTTAATGAGGATTTGTGTAATAAAGCAACATTCTGTTCTGGAGTGCTATGGGTATCCTCAGAATCAGCGGTATTGTTTTTCTGGAGGGCATTCTTCAGGATTTGTGCATCTGCCTGAGACAGAGAGAATGCAGGGGCGAAATCCGGTCCTGCGATATCCTGTGCATTCAGTGCAGTTTCTGC
>CAKSAW010000063.1 GCA_934437695.1 uncultured Blautia sp.
AATCGGACTTCTTATGACGAAACATGAAAAAGGAGGGACGCAGGCATGAAGAAAGAACCTTTCTTACAGGTAAGTAAAAGAAGAAATAAGGCAGGATGGCAGGAACGTCTTCTGATTCGTTTTGTTGCATTGATTCTTGCGCTGGTTGTATGTGGTGCAGTGATCGTTGCACTGGTAAAGATGAATCCTGTAGATGTCTATAAAGCAATCTGGGATGGAGCTATGGGTTCAGAACGCCGTTTCTGGCAGACAATACGAGATACAATGGTGCTTTTGTGTATTTCCATTGGTCTGGCACCTGCATTTAAAATGAAATTCTGGAATATCGGCGCAGAGGGACAGATTCTGATCGGTGGTGCATGTTCTGCAGCTGTCATGATCTATGCAGGGAATAAGATGCCCACAGGATTGCTTCTGATCACAATGTTTGTGGCAAGTGCACTTGGCGGAATGGTCTGGGGAATTATCCCGGCAGTATTCAAGGCACACTGGAACACAAATGAAACACTGTTCACTTTGATGTTGAACTATGTTGCCATGCAGGTCATTACATATTGTATTGTATTCTGGGAGAATCCCAAGGGATCTAATACAGTTGGTATTATTAATCAGGCTACCAAATCAGGATGGCTTCCGGAGATTTTCGGACAGAAATATGGATGGAATGTAGTGATTGTTCTGATCCTGACGGTGGGAATGTATATTTATCTGAAATATTGTAAACAGGGTTATGAGATCGCAGTTGTAGGTGAGAGTGAGAATACTGCCAGATATGCAGGTATTCAGGTGAAAAAGGTAATTGTCCGTACAATGGCAATTTCCGGTGCGATCTGCGGTATTGCAGGTTTTATCATTGTCAGTGGAGCCAGCCATACAATCTCCACTGCAACAGCAGGTGGCCGTGGATTTACTGCGATCATTGTTGCATGGCTTTCCAAATTTAATACATTTATCATGATCGCCGTTTCCTTTGGTATTGTATTTATGAATCAGGGAGCTGTACAGATCGCAACCCAGTATGGATTGAATGAGAACGCTTCAGATGTTCTTCTGGGAATTATTCTGTTTTTCCTCATTGGTGCAGAATTTTTTATCAACTACAGAGTAAGGCGTGCAAAGAAATAGGAGGTAGATGCAATGAGTGTACTGATAATTTTTATTCAAAAAGCAATTGTCCAGGGCATCTGTATTCTGTATGGTGCGCTTGGCGAAATTATGACAGAGAAATCAGGTAACCTGAATCTGGGTATTCCGGGAATTATGTATATGGGCGGTATTTCAGGACTTATGGGAGCTTTCCTTTATGAGAAAGATAATCCGAATCCCAATGCTCTTGTGGGTGTCTTGATATCATTTTTATGTGCGTTTGCATGTGCTGCTATTGGTGGCCTGATCTACAGTATTCTGACAATCACCCTTCGTGTAAATCAGAATGTAACAGGTCTTGCTCTTACTATTTTTGGTACAGGTTTTGGTAATTTCTTCGGAGGTTCCATTTCCAAGCTTGCAGGCGGTGTAGGACAGATTTCTGTAAAAGTAACCGGAAGTGCATATACGGCAAAAATCCCAGGATTATCCAAGATCCCGGTTATAGGCGGTATTTTCTTTAATTATGGTTTTCTTACTTATCTCTGCATTATTGCAGCAATTGTACTGTCATTTTTCCTGTTTAAAACAAGAACAGGTTTAAATCTCCGTGCCATCGGAGAGAATCCGGGAACTGCTGATGCGGCAGGTATCAATGTTATTAAATATAAATATCTGTCAACCTGCATAGGAGCAGGGCTTGCAGGACTTGGCGGGCTGTATTTTGTAATGGAATATTCAGGCGGAACATGGACTGACAATGGATTTGGAGACAGAGGCTGGCTTGCAGTTGCACTGGTAATCTTTGCATTATGGAAACCACTGAATGCGATCTGGGGAGCTTTCCTGTTCGGAGCACTCTATATCCTGTATCTCTATATCCCGGGACTTGGACGAAGTATGCAGGAAGTATTTAAGGCGCTGCCATATATAGTAACGATCATTGTACTGGTATTTACAAGCTTCAGAAAGAAAAAGGAACATCAGCCGCCTGCTGCGCTGGGACTTCCCTATTTCAGGGAAGAGAGATAATTTTACGCTGGATTTTTATGATAAAATCAGAGTTAACAGTTGATTCCAGAGTAAAATAGTATTATAATATCAGGAGCTTTAGAATAAAAACAAGGAGGAAATTTACAATGGCTAAAGTAACAAAAGACACACTGATCGGTCAGCTTCTTCAGATTGATACAAATATTGCAGCAATTCTTATGAGAGCAGGAATGCATTGCATCGGATGCCCGTCTTCCCAGATGGAATCTCTGGAAGAGGCAGCTATGGTTCACGGACTGGACGTAGATGTACTGGTTAACCAGATTAATGATTTTCTTGGAGAATAATCAGCTTATATAACTGCTGATAAGATAAAGGGGATGCTCTGGATCATTCAGAGCATCCCCTTTTTATAATTGTACCAGCTGCTGCAGAGCAGAAGCTGAGATCAGTTCCCCGTGTTCTGTCAGATAAGCTTCTCCTGAAAGTGTGAACGCCTTACCGCGTCCGTATTCAGTAAGAATATTGCATACTCTGTTAAAATCCTCAGGAGAGAGTGATGACTGGTGGAGTACCAGTTTGTAAAGTTCGTCAGCAGGATCTTTATACAGTGTGTTAATGCCTGTAAAATATCCATTCAGTCCATGGGCAGCTGCGATCACATCATCCAGAGTGTCGAACTCATAGAGACGGATAAGATTTATATCAGAAACCTGAGTGTCGTCATTTTCTTTCTGTGCAGTATCCTGAGCTGTTTTTCTGTCTTTTGACTGAGAACTCTTTACTTTTGCTTCATAAAGTTTCTGGAAGATATCTATGATATTATCTGCACCGTCAAGCTGAAGAGTGTCGGATTTCTCATTGCCTTTAAATGGGGCAAATTTTGAAAAGCGTGTATCCAGTTCTTCCGGATCTTCTACCTTGGTGATGATCAGGATAACGCTCTCAGTACTTATGGGGATCGCTTCGATCATCAATGGAATATTATCTGCTTCAAAACCAAACTGTATCTGGGCCTGCTGCATCATATCGCGGAAAAGCTTTTTAGCTTTCTCTGTACCATAGGCCAGTTCGCTGATGCGGATCTGATGACTCTCCAGGTCTTCTCTTGTTAATGTGCAGCGTATCTGGTTGTCGTTGATCTTTTCTATTTTCATGTTCTCACATCCTATTCTGAATAACATTACTATAATCATAACTGTGAATGTTAAAATTGTTAAAATTTTATACATTATATTATATAACACAGAACTGCAAAATGTAAAGATAAGTAATCTGCCTAAATATTAAATTTTTGGAAACAAAACAGGAAAAATTACATAAATAAAAGAAAAGCTCTTGCATCAGAATATAAAACAGGTATAATAAAAAAAGAAGAAGCAATAAACCTGCGGTTTATATAAATCAGGAACTGAAACATTAACCCAGGTAAAATTCTTATTTCAAAAACCTTATTGCCGATTATTCGTGCGGCGTTCCTGCCGTGGCAATGTACAGGTAAATTTCCCAGGATAAGATAAGTGCAGCAGGGATATTGTTTTTTCAACAGCCGATAAGGTGCTTTCTAAAAAATCTTATAAAAGAAGGGAGGTAAGCTTACGGAAAATATATCACGGGCAACAAAAAAGACCATGCGTAAACCACTGGAAAAGGAACTTAAGGGTTATCGTGAACAGGGGATATCTTTATACCTTGACGGTACACTCAGTAATCCTAAAACAATTGCAAAAGCCTGTCAGATTGCAGAAGGTGGTGGTTATATGCGGGATTACGTTGAAGATGAGAGAGGACGGATCGCTCGTGTAGATTTTGATTTCGTCAAAGAAAAATAACAAAAGAGAAAAAGCTGCCCGAAAAGATTTAGGAACAGTCCCCCGATGTTCATAATGCCTTCGGGCAGCGTCAATGCGTGGAAATAATCTTAAAAATTTGTGAAAAATAAGATTTTGCAATACAATTGTAATATTTTATGATATACTTAAACAAGTACATCATTCTCAAAATACCCATATGACATACCTTTCTGCGGGCTGATGTATTAACAGCAATAGTGTTACTGTTGGTTTCAGTGACATAATATTTACTGAAAGGAAAAATACTATGAATAAAAAATATAAACCGATAATTGCAGTTATAGTTCTGATCATTCTTGTTGCAATTCTCGGAGTGGTCACTCATGTAGTAAGAAAATATATACCGACTTCAGAAAAAATGAATATGAATGAATATTACGGAGAGATGTCAGAAGGGGAGATTGCCCTGATCCTTGGAACTGAGAAACTGGATGAACGTGGTCTGGTGGACGGCGACAGAGTTTATTTACCGCTGGATGTGGTGAATACATATCTGAACCAGAGATATTACTGGGATTCAGAGAATCAGCAGGTACTGTATGCTACTCCGTCAGAACTGACTTCTGCAAGTGCATCATCTGAATCCGGAGACCAGGTATGGCTGAAAAATGATAAAGTATATCTGAATCTTACTTATGTGCAGCAATATACAGACATTGATGCATATATCACGAAAGATCCATACAGGATCGCCATACAGTATAAGTTTAAAAATGTAAAAACAGTCAAAGTTAAGAAAAATACAAGTATACGTTACCGTGGCGGGATCAAATCTCCGATACTTACCTCTGTAAAGAAAGGTACACAGCTTCGTCTTATTGAAGAAATGGATAATTGGGATCAGGTAGCTACGGACGATGGATATATTGGTTATATAGATAAGAAGAAAGTGGGAAAAGCGGAGAAGACAAGTTCTGAGAGAAGCTTTGAAAAGGAACAGTATTCTTATCTTACAATGGATGAGAAAGTTAATATGGTATGGCATCAGGTAACATCAACAGATGCAAATGCCTATTTTGCAGATGCAACTGCAAATATGACAGGTGTGAATGTAATCTCACCTACCTGGTTTTATCTGACAGACACTTCCGGAAATATTGCAAGTATAGCCAGCGCAGACTATGTATCACAGGCGCATGAGAAAGGGCTTCAGGTATGGGGGCTGATCGATAATTTTACCCAGGAAGTGAGCACAACAGAAACTCTGTCCAACACTGCGGCAAGACAGAATATCATCAGTCAGCTGATCCAGACTGCCACAGATGTGGGAATGGATGGTATTAATGTGGATTTTGAGTCCCTCAGTGAAGACGTGGGGATTCATTTCCTTGAATTTCTGAGAGAACTTTCTATAGAATGCCATAAGAATAATCTGGTCCTTTCTGTTGATAATCCGGTTCCTGAAGATTTCACAAGTCATTACGACCGCGCAGAGCAGGGACGTGTTGTGGATTATGTTATCATTATGGGATATGATGAACATTATGTAGGGTCTGATGCAGGCTCTGTTGCATCTCTTCCATGGGTGGAAGAAGGAATCCAGGATACACTGGCGGAGGTTCCGGCAGAACGTGTGATCAATGCAGTACCATTTTATACCAGACTGTGGAAAACTACAGGTGGAAATGTGAGCAGTGAGGCGATCGGCATGGATCAGGCGCAGCAGGTAATTGCTGAGAATAATGTAGAAACCTACTGGGATAAGACAACTTCCCAGAATTATGGAAAATATGATATTGATAATTCGACCTGTCAGATCTGGCTCGAGGATGCGCAGTCGATCGCTGAGAAGGTGAAGCTGGTGCCCAAATATGATCTTGCAGGAGTATCGGCATGGAAGCTTGGATTTGAAAACAGTGGAATCTGGCAGGTGATTTCGGATAATCTGAATTAATTGCCATAGCACATAAAAGTTCTGTGCAGGCAGGCTATAAAAACACATTCTGAGACATATATTAAATATAATGATCCGGAAACAGGATATTGTTCCGAATCTTACATATGTCTCAGGAGGTGTTTTTTATTTTGAAAAAATATGGACTGGAGCTAATGATGGGATGCCTGCTTATTATCAGTTTCCTGATTTTGTCAAAACAGGCAGCTGAAGTTTCAGAGACTATGAGTTCTGTGGAAAATCCAAAAACTATTCTGGTAGATGCAGGACATGGTGGGTCGGATCCAGGAATGATTGGAGTCAATGGACTGGAGGAAAAGGGAATAAATCTTCAGATTGCTGTAAAATTAAAGGATTCTCTGGAGAAAAAGGGATTTGCTGTAGTTATGACGCGGGAAGAGGATAAGGGGCTCTATGAGGAAGACAGCAGAAATCAGAAAGCACAGGATATGCAGTGCAGGATTGCTATGATAAAGAAATACAGACCTGTGCTGTGCATAAGTGTTCATCAGAACAGCTATCAGGATTCGTCTGTATGCGGTCCCCAGGTGTTTTATTATGAAGATTCTGTCCAGGGAAAGAATCTGGCAGAGTTTATCCAGGAAGAACTGAATCTGGGACTGAAAGTAAAACGCCCTCGTGTGGCAAAAGGTAATAAAACCTATTATCTGTTAAAAAGAAGTGAAAGTGTTCTGAATATTGTAGAGTGTGGTTTTCTTACAAATCCGGAAGAGGCCGGACTTCTCTGCAAAGAAGAATATCAGAATAAAATAG
>CAKSAW010000064.1 GCA_934437695.1 uncultured Blautia sp.
GATAAAAACAGATTCATCATGCAGATAAATACAAACAGCGGGATAAGCTTGCTGATATAAGTCATAAGCAGCTGGATCAAAGTATTTATCTGGGAAACTATTTTTGCCATTCCTGATATGGAATCCCCTAACACCAATGTACCTGCACCACATATACATGCGAGAAAAATGATCTGCAGTGCATTTCCTGTCTGAAATGGAGAAATAATATTGCCTGGAATAATATTCAGTACCATTTGGTAAAGATCCATAATGGCACTTCCTGAAATGTGATTCTTTCCTGAGAAAGATATAAAAAGCCAGGAGACCATCAAACCGGCTGCGATCAGGATCAGAAAGGCAAATGATGTGAATCGGATGATCAGACTTTTGCCAATTTTGCCAAAGGTTGCAGCATCTCCCATTTCATATATTCCACAATATACAGCCAAAAAGATCATTGGGCCTGCAATAAGAGTTAAAATGTTCATGAATGTATCAAATATCGGAGAAACAAACCAGGTCTGCACCATATTTCCTACGTTGGGCAGTCCAAAGGAAAGAGCAGCTCCGCATATGATACCAAGAAGGATCCCCAGCATCACAGTTCTTAGTTGCCCGGATTGTTTCTTTGATAAGGTTAACTTCAGAAAATTCTTTCCATTTTCGTAATGGTACTCAAGAAATAAACCCAAAGTAGTCAGAAGAGAACTTCCATTACTGATCATTGATGTTAATTCATCCTGATATTCATTGGGATTTACCATTTTTCCCTCAGCAGATAAGAGAATATAGGTTCTGCCAAATTTAGAACCACTTGTAAAGGTACAGCTGGTGCTTTCTCCAAGTTCATGCATCCAGATTTCCATAACATTTTCAATACTTAATCGAAAACGTAAAATGTCTTTTGGATTAATTTTCATTTGCTGCAACAAATTACTGGTTAATTGACTGAATCGGTCAATTTCTGATGCATGCAGAAGAAATTTTTCTGTTGTTTTTTGCATTTAATACCCCCTCGTTTTTATGTTTTCCTTATTATATTATAGCCTTATTAATATTTTACGTCAACAGATATGGTATGTCAAAACCGCTTGACATGAGTGTATTTATACCAGTAATATAAAATATATCAGATAAGATATAGTTGATTGAGAGGAACAGGTGAGGTATTTGTACTTTAATTACGGAGAAATAGATAAGGCTAAGTTCGAATGATACCGAAAAAGATATTCCCCTTATGGTACAGTTGCCAGCCTTTATCTATGGGCAATCGCAGGAGGTGCGATTCCTGAGCTTACTGATCCTGCACCAGCGAAGAAAAAATAAAGACAGAACGGAAGGGATAAACTTATGGGAAAAGTAATTGCAGTATGTACAAGTGGACGGAAAGGGATACAGAAGACAAGTGTTCCGGAAATCGAGATTGTTGAGGATTGGGGAATCGAGGGAGATGCACATGCAGGCAAATGGCATCGCCAGGTAAGTCTGCTTTCTTTTGACAAGATTGAAGAATTCCGTGCCAGAGGTGCGGAAGTGAAGGAGGGAGCTTTCGGAGAAAATCTGGTGGTTCAGGGAATTGATTTTGCGACACTCCCAATCGGTACAAAATTTAAATGTAATGATGTAATTCTGGAACTGACGCAGATTGGTAAGGAATGCCACAACGGATGCGCAATCTTTAAGAAAATGGGTGAGTGTATCATGCCGAAGCAAGGAGTTTTTACAAAAGTTCTTCATGGTGGAATCATTCGTCCAGGAGATGAACTGACGATCCTGGACGAATAAAGCGCTTTCATGTCAAGAATCACAGATTTTACAAAAGAGCATCCTGAGTGTCGGGAATCTTTTTGTGGTTCTCTTTTTGATATCTTAATCATTATATTCTATTCTCCACAGATTACAAAACCGAAAGAAAAATATGTTAAACTAAAGAAAATGCCAGAGGAGGAAATGCCTTATGATAAGAAAACAACTCTTAATCGGAATACTGGCAGCTATGACTGTCGCACTGCCAGCTGTCGGCATATATGCCGGTTCCGCAGAAGCCAGTGAAATCCAAAGCAGCAATGAAGACACGGTGTCCGGTAATAAAGGAGCCAGTATCGACAAAGCCGTGACATTACAGAATTCCGTAAAAATGACAGACCAAATCTCTGCGGCAGTCAATGGGGAAAATATTATGTTCAGTCCCACAAGCCTTAATTTTGCGCTGGGCATGATCGCAGAAGGTGCAAAAGGAGAGACAAAAGAAGTTCTATGTAATTACCTGGGAACCGATGATTTTGCATCTTATGCAAAGGAATATCTGAACAAGATTAAAGAATATAATACTGAAGATGAGAGTTACGGATATAAGTCAAAATTAAAGATTGCAGATGCAGTCTGGGTGGATAATAATCTGACATTACAGGAAGAATTTAGAAATTCAGTAACGAACGGTTTTGGGGCTGAAGTGGAAAATGTGGATTTTTCCGCTGCAGAGAACACATGCAGTGTCATCAACTCCTGGTGTGACAAAAATACAGAAGGGCTGATTCCGAAAATCATAACCCCAGATCTGATCAGTGATACTACCGGACTGTGCTTAACTAATTCCCTGTATTTTGAGTCCGGATGGAGCGGAGAACCCTGGGAAGTCTCCGATACAGAAGAGAAATTCGGAAACAATGAAAAGACCAAATACATGACCTGTGCTGGAGACCGATATTATGAGAATAATAAGGCAACAGCATTTGGAAGAGATTATGCAAACGGACTGAGTTTTGTCGGAATCCTGCCTGTCGATGAAGGCGATTTTACACTTGAGGATCTGGATATTGGTGGACTTCTGAAATCTCAGCCAGAGTATGACGAAGTACAATGTAAGATGCCAAAACTTGATTTTGAGACTACCGCCATCCTAAATGACATACTCTCAAGCCTGGGGCTTGATAATATATTTTCCAGCAACGCTGATTTCTCCGGTATTGCAGACAAAAATGTAAATGTAGATACGATACTGCAGAAAACAAAACTGGAACTGGATGAAAACGGCACGAAAGCAGCAGCAGTGACAGCAGTTATCATGGAATGTATGTCAGCTGTAGAGGAGAAAGAACCAGTTATCAAAAATGTGGAACTCACTCGTCCTTTTGCCTTCCTGATCTATGACAGGAGCAATGACGAAATACTGTTTATGGGAAAAGTAATGACAGTTTCCTGATGAAAAGGGGATGCCATGCGTGGCATCCCTCTTCATGAATTATTTTTTTCTGTTCTCAAAATAAACAAAACGGTCAATTGCATCCAGAATATCTTTAAAAGTGTCCCTTGGAGCCTCCTCTATATAGGATTTGAGGATTTCAGTTTCGTTTTTACGGAATCTTCCGTAAAAGATATCATATAAATTATGTCCGCGGAGACAGATACGGATTTCTTCCATATGTTTTCTGATATCTGTAGTATCTGTGAGAGCATGGCCGATCATTTCTGTGAGATGCTGGCCGCTTTTTAATTTATATAGATATTCATTCCACTTTTTCAGCAGGATTTCGTAGAAATCATCCTCACTTTTTATCACTCCGATTTTTGCCATTACCTTCGGATCCAGGAAATAGTTCTCAAAGGAATAATACTTCAGAATCAGAACATTTTCCCGAGTCACACGCGGCAGTCTGTCCATATCCTCACGGTTACGAGCCTCATAATACCTGCACAGGGAAGAAGCCAGTTCTTCTTCATCTTTACCATCCCCATCCCGGATCATCAGGAAATTATCACGCAGATATGTCTGATTGATATATTTAAGATTGGCATAAGTTTTTATGTTAGTACAGCTGTTAGTAGAAATAATGGAAATCCTTGACAAATTTCCTTCCTGATCGTAAATTTCAGAATAATATTTTTCCAGAAGCAGTGGCAGCCGGCTTTTGTCCTGTTTCCCTTCCACAATAAAGACAAAGCTGACATTCAGAAGGTCACTGGCAGTAAATCCCAGATCATCCAGGATCGCAGAAAGATTTGTATGGCTTCGGATCACTGAATATCCATCCTCATCCAAAACCATCTGACGAATCTGCCTGCTGTTAAACTGGAACAGCAGATTTGGGGAATGTGTTGTAAAAATAACCTGGCTTTTTCTGGAAAGTCTGTACAGAATTTCACTGGATTTCTTCTGTAAGGTAGGATGCAGGAAAATCTCCGGATCTTCCATAAGAATCATTCCAGGGACACGTTCTTCATCCTCCAGATAGGATTCCAGCAGAGAAAGCATATAAATACTGCGCATTCCTTTTCCCAGAGAAGAAATATGTTCCGGTACGTGCGACTCTTTTGACTCCAGATATGCATTTACTTGAAAAATCCTGTCTGTATTGCAGGTCAATTCATAACAGATGGTTCCGGAGGTACCGCCGTTTTTATGAAAGTTTTCGTTGACTCGCTGAGAAAAACTGTCAAGATTCAGTTGGTACAATTTATATTCTAAAAGTTTCTCAGTCTCAAAAGCATTTAGCTGAGACGGCATTTTTTGATTAATCAGTCCGATACAGGAAAAACAGTGATTGCATTTCTTGGAACGGTCAAAAAGGCAGCAGTCGGCGCGCATCTGATTCAGCAGATCATCTTCCATAAATGATAAGAGACTATCCTGAATCCCGTTCAGATCACGTTGACTGTCCAGATAATATATCTTTGGAAAAACTTCTCGAATGGCAGGATTGTTTTTGTGATATCCATCCGACAATCGGATACGCCCATTGTAATTTGCAATGTAGGAAAATGTCAGCATATTACCTTTATAGGATGGGAGC
Organism: uncultured Blautia sp.; assembly: GCA_934437695.1. GTDB lineage: Bacteria > Bacillota > Clostridia > Lachnospirales > Lachnospiraceae > Blautia_A. The sequence goes on from CAKSAW010000064.1 coordinate 4,773, forward strand.
TTTTTCTGAAATTCCCTCATCCAGATTTCCATTCTCCGGTAGGAACTGACTTTACGGAGTCTGTGAAGAAGTTCCAGGTCTTCCTGTGTGATTTCAAGAGTGATATCAATCTCTATATTTTGTTTTTTTTCATTAAAATCAGTTTCTGCAATCTCGTATTGCCCGCCTACTGCGCAGAGCGCGCTGAGAACTGCTGTTTTTCCCACGTTATTTTTTCCAACCAGTATTAAGGCATTTTCTATATCACAGATTTCAAGACTGCGAATGTATCGGAAGTTTTTAATGTGAAGTTTCTGGATACGCATAAGATTCCCTCTCTTTTTTTACAGAATTATCATTATCAGTTTCATTTATTGTGGTTTTATCACAATAACAAATATGATGTGAATCATGAAGTACACGGTATTCCCTTGGTGTACATCCATAACACTCCATAAAATATTTGGAAAAATAACTCAGGTGATTAAATCCACACAGCATGGCAATTTCCGTAATACTTTTCCGGGTGGTACACAGAAGCTGACAGCTGATTTTCAACCTGTATGCATTCAGAAAGTCAACCGGTGACTGTTGCATATAATGCTTAAAAATCTGACAGCACTTACTGCGTCCAACGTGTCCGGCAGCAGCAATATCATTGAGCGATATTTTTTCAGGATAATGCTGATAAATAAAAGATACCATATCTTTCTGAACTGCCAGATCCTGATTAGCTTCTTCAGCATATTCATAAACTGCCAATAATCTATTCTGGATCAGAAATCCCCACAGCTGTAACATAATACCGGTTATCTGCAATTCATAGGCGGCTGGCTTCTGTTCTTTCAGTGCAACAATTTTCTGTAATTCTCCGGCAGTTTTTCTGCCATTTACATCCTCAGAATAAAAATGCAGATATTCCGGAACATTGTTCTCGAGAAATGGTGCAAAATAGTGCTCATAAAGAATCTGATTATTTCCAAATAAAGAAGGGTGAAATAAAATACAGACAAAATAACAATCCTGCTGCTCATAGGCATATCCATAATGCATCTGTCTTGCGTTGACCATCAGGGAATCTCCCTCATTCAGGATAATTCTCTTTCCGTTCACATAATATCTCATTTTTCCACTGATAATATAAATCCATTCAATGTCATCATGCCAGTGACAGGGCGCACACATATCGCAATAAGAAGAGAGATGTGCGACTCTGATATATAAAGGAATTCCGGCGCGATCATAGGAAACGACTTCTGAGGAATCCGGCATAAGCTCTGTTCTGATTAAATCCAAAAAGCTCACCTCGTGTACGATTTTTATAAAAATTAAAGACTATTCTGATAGATTTCCGTATATGGGAATACTATAATTAAATTATAGCATCTGCAGAAGTAAAAAATCAATCAGAGAGATATATGAAATCAGAAAAAAATCTTAAAAATATAAAATAAAAAAGGAGATACGACAATGAATCAGAGAGAAAGAATGTTAAACGGGCTTCCATATAAGGCATGGTTAGATGGTCTGGAGGAAGACAGACAGGAATGCAAGCAGAAAATCTATGAGTTTAACCAGCTGCCGCCATCCAGACAGAGTAAGGAAGCGCCTCAGATGATTAAGAATATTTTTGGAAAAACAGGCGA
>CAKSAW010000065.1 GCA_934437695.1 uncultured Blautia sp.
GATTCTTTCTTGTGTTATAAAAAAATATTAGTTCTAAAAACGTAGTCTTTCTGCATATATTTTTAGTACCTGATAAGTTATTGTTCACTGTTACTGAGAACGGAGTGAACAGTGACTCTGATAACCGTGGGAAGTGCGCAGTCTTAACGGTGGACAGGCCATTTGAGATCAGTAAACAGATAGAATGCAGAACAGGAGGCGTTTTTATGAGGAGTGTTATAAAGAGTGCTATAAAGATTCTGAAAACCTATCTTCATCTGCTTGTGGCAGTTGTTACCTGCTTTGTAATGGAGTTTGTAAAAGAAGCAGATTCTAAAAAGGACAAAACAGTTCTCCGGCCTGCTGATAAAAAGAATAGCAGAAAAAATAAAATCATATACTGGGATGAACCGAGGATTCAGAACAGGATAAATAAAGCTGTATATTTTAATACAGGGTGAAGAGCCCTGTATTAAAATATAGCAGTCCTCTTAAATACCATTATTTACGAGGATTGCTATAGTATGTCTATTGTTTATATGAGTAAATATTGTACATATAGATAAATGTATCAGTATATACTAAAAATGAAGAAGGTTATGATAAGTCTATATCATGACCGCTCATTTCGGATGGTCTTATATGAGAAAAGCTCTTTTTCCCGGAACAACGGGAATCTTTTGTCTATTTTTTATTCCCTATGTGATTACAGTTATTTTTAATGGTGCAGGAAATACATTGATTAATAAAAAATTTGATATGGAGATGCTTCTTCCAATTATCACATCATCTCAGATTGGGGAAAAATATGAATTGGAAACAATAAAAGCGCAGACAATCATTGCAAGATCAAATTTTTACAGGATATTGAGAGAAGAGAAGAATCTTAGAAAGACTTTACAGCAGATTACAGAGGAGATGAAAGAGAAATCTCTGTATTGTGTGATTCTGCAGGATAAATATGAAGAAGCAGTATCTGAAACAGAGGGAAAGGTTATTATCTGGAATCAGGAATTAAAACTGGTTCCATATCATGAGATCAGTAGCGGGCAGACGAGAGATGGAAAAGAAGTTTTCCACAATGAGGAGGATTCTTATCTCAGATCAGTACACAGCGCTGTGGATAAAGAATCGAAAGACTTTCTCAACAGTGTATATATAAGCAAGAATATACTTCCTGGAGAGCTTGAAATAAAATCGAGAGACAGTGCCGGTTATATTACAGAACTTCTGGCAGATGGAAAGGTATTGGAAGGTGAAGCTTTCAGAAAAGGAATGGGACTTACTTCTGCAAATTTTACAATTCAGGAGATTGGAAATAAGATACGGTTTTTATGCAAAGGAAAAGGTCATGGAATGGGTTTTTCACAATATGGAGGGAATGAGATGGCAAAGGATTCTGAAACGGATGAAGAAATACTGAAATATTATTTTCCGGAAATGGATATTGTGGATGTAAAAAGCATACAGGAGGAAGATTTTTAAAACGATCTTATAAAATATTGAATAGATGTGGATATTCTGGACACCCTATAGATATGAAGATGAAAATAGAGGTGAAAGGAATATGATGAATAACAGAGTTACACGAATTATTGCCAATTCTGTTGGATTGGCTGCTGTAGCAGCATTGGGAATTACAGTTTATCAGTTAGGTACATCTCCGGTCAAAGAGAACACATCTGAAGAAAAGACAGAAAACGTAAGTCAAAGTGCTCAGGACAGGGATGAACAACTGACAGAAGATGAGGAAGATCTTAATGATACACAGGTGACATCTCAGACCGGAAGTATGAATGGGGAAATATCCCAGAATGATGTGGATAACAGTGAATCTCATAATACAGCAGATGTGGATAGCAGAAATAATACAGAAAGTGTTCAGCAGACGGAAGATGCCTCAGTAACATTTGAAGATGCTCAGGATGGATCAGATACTGAGACAGATGAAATAACAGATGTTTCGGCGTCTGCATATAATCTTCCGGCGGTAAATTTTTCGGAAGATACATTAATGGAGTGGCCGGTGAACGGAAATATTCTTCTTGATTACAGCATGGATCAGACAACATATTTTCCAACACTTGATCAGTATAAATTGAGTCCTGCTATTGCAGTTGGTGCAGTAGAGGGTGCCCCGGTAGTAGCGGCAGTGAATGGGACAGTTTATTCCATAGAGCAGGATGCACAGACTGGCACAACTCTTACAATGGAGCTTGGAAATGGATATCAGGCGGTCTACGGGCAGCTTACAGATCTAACCGTTTCAGAAGGTGATACTGTCAAAAAAGGAACAACTATAGGATATATTTCCCAGCCCACGAAATATTACAGTACAGAAGGAAGCAACCTGTATTTTGAAATGAAAAAAGATGGAGAACCGATAGATCCAATTGAATACCTTCCGTAATAAAATAGTGATAGTAATACATGATGCGCGCCATATATTTATGACGCGCATGTTATTGTTTACTGGCAGACGTTTTGGTATTTGCAACAAAAAGGATATGTGTAGTATAATATAGAAAATTTGTAACTGAAAAGAGGAGCTTTTTGCATGAATATTAATGAGATAGCGAAACTGGCAGGAGTCTCCAGAGCTACAGTATCCAGGTATCTGAACAAGGGTTATGTCAGTGAAGAGAAAAAAAGAATCATTCGTCAGGTTATTGAAGAAACCGGATATCAGCCTTCTTCACAGGCACAGATGCTGCGGACAAAGAAGACAAAACTGGTTGGTGTGATCCTGCCCAAGATAGATTCCAATACGATCAGCCGGGAGGTTGCAGGAATCAGTGATATACTTACAAAAAAAGGATATCAGCTTATACTGGCAAATACAAATAACAGTATTGAGGAAGAACTTAAATATCTTTCATTGTTCAGAGATAATCAGGTTGATGGAGTTATTTTTATTGCAACAATATTGACAAATCAGCACAGAAAGATGATAAAAGAATATAAGGTTCCTATCGTGCTGCTTGGACAGCATCTGGAGGGATATCCATGCATTTTTCAGGATGATCATAAGGCTGCCATAAGTCTTACTGAACAGATGATAAAGACCGGAAAGAAGTTTGGTTATATTACAGTTACAGATAAAGATGAGGCAGTGGGCAGGCTGCGAAGATCAGGCGTAGAGGAAATTCTTAAAAAGAATCAGATAACCTTAGACAGTGAATGTGTGAAGTGTGGGAATTTTACTTTAGAGTCAGGATATAAAAAAACAAAGGAGCTTTTTACAGAGCATCCGGATATAGATACTTTGATCTGTGCGACGGATACAATGGCTGTTGGAGCTGTGAACTGGCTGAAAGAGAATGGATATCAGATTCCGGACCAGGTTCAGGTTGCCGGAATGGGAGACAGTTCTCTGGGAAAAATAATCGAGCCGAAACTTACCACTGTGCATTTCTTTTATAAAACAAGTGGGATGGAATCAGCAAAAATGCTGGTGGATCTGATGGAATCTAAGGAAACAACATTAGTACATAAAGAAATAAAAATGGGCTGTAAGGTGGTACTTAGAGAGTCTCATAGAAGTAATTCGTGCCTGTAATCGGATATAATATATAAAAATAAGGTTCAATTTTTGTGATATGTTACATGTTTACAAATAAAAATTTTATGAATATAATAAAAACAGGTATGAGAACGATTCCATAAGATGAACATAAATTTATGATACATATATCTCTTTGCAATAAGAGAAATAGAAAATATAAAAGTATATAAACAGATAAAAACTATTAACTGTATCGAGTGAAAAAGTGTACATTTATATGAGAACGATTACACAAGAGGGAGGGTATTATGGATTACAGAAAGACAGCTCAGGAAATATATGACCATATCGGAAAAAAAGAAAACATTATTTCTGCAGCTCATTGTGCCACACGTCTTCGATTGGTTATCGCTGATAATTCGAAGGCAGATAAAGAATATGTTGAGAACATTGAAGGTGTTAAAGGTGTTTTCTTTGCACAGGGACAGATGCAGATTATTCTGGGAACAGGTGTGGTTAATAAAGTATATGATGAGTTCATTCAGATCGCAGGTGTTTCTGAGAGCAGTAAAGAGGATCTGAAAAAGGTTGCTGCTTCCAGAGCAAATCCTGTACAGAGACTGATAAAAACTCTTGGAGACATTTTTGTGCCAATCATTCCGGCAATTGTTGCAAGTGGTTTCCTGATGGGAATCATGGAAGCTCTGAATTTCATGGTAAACAATGGATTTCTGAATATTGATACCAGCGGTTCTATTTATACATTTGCACAGCTTTTTAGTAACACAGCATATACATTTCTGCCAATCCTGATCGCATACAGTGGTGCAAAAGTATTTGGTGCAAACCCGTATCTGGGTGCAGTTATTGGTATGATCATGATTCATCCAAACCTGCAGAATGCATGGACTGTTGCGACAGAAGGTGTTCAGACAACTCAGAAAGTATGGTTTGGACTTTATTCTATTGATATGATTGGATATCAGGGACATGTTATCCCTGTCATTATTGCGGTATGGGTACTTGCACAGATTGAAAAAAGGCTTCACAAAGTTGTACCGGCAATGTTTGATCTGTTTGTCACTCCGCTTGTAAGTGTGTTTATAACCGGATATCTGACATTATCTATTATAGGACCAATCTTTGTTGCTATTGAGAATGGACTCATTAATGGTATCCAGTGGCTGATCGCACTGCCATTCGGCATTGGGAGTTTTGTTATGGGTGCGTTTTACGCACCGACTGTTGTTGCAGGTGTTCATCATATGTACACGATCATTGACCTTGGACAGATTTCCAAGCTTGGGGTAACCTACTGGCTGCCGCTTGCATCAGCAGCAAATATTGCACAGGGTGGTGCTGCGCTTGCAGTTGCACTGAAAACAAAGGATCAGAAGATTAAATCCATGGCTGTTCCGTCTGCATTGAGTGCATGTATGGGAATTACAGAGCCTGCGATCTTTGGTGTAAACCTTCGCTTTGGAAAACCATTTGTGATGGGGTGCGTGGGTGGTGCAGTTGGCGCTCTGTTTGCATCTGTCACAGGACTGGGAGCTACAGGAACCGGCGTGACAGGTATTTTCGGAATTCTGCTCTGTCTGAACAATCCGGTATATTATATTCTGATGTTTATAATTGCATTTGGTGCAGCGTTTGTATTGACATGGGTCTTTGGCTATAAGGATGCTACAGCGGAAAACAAAACGCTGAAGAGTGAATCAATTGAAGAAACACACAATATTGAAAATAAAGAAAGTGTAGCAGAAGAAACTGTAAAATATCCTGAGAATGATAATAATAATGTACTCTACAGTGTGCTGGAAGGAAATGCGATCAGACTTTCACAGGTGGATGATGCTACATTTGCATCTGAAGTGCTTGGAAAGGGTATAGCAGTGATTCCTTTTAAAGGGGAAGTTGTTGCTCCGTGTGATGCAACGGTTGAAACTGTCTTTGATACAAAGCATGCAGTTGGTCTGAGTACGGAAGATGGTATGGAACTTCTGATCCATATTGGAATCAATACAGTAGAACTGAATGGGAAATATTACACATCACATGTGAAAAATGGTGACAGGGTAAAGAAAGGACAGCCTCTGATATCTTTTGATATATGTAAGATTAAAGATGCAGGATATGATATTACTACTCCACTTATTGTAACAAATTCAGATGATTATAAAGATGTGAAAATTTTGCTGGAAGGTGCTGTAACACCTGCAGATAAAGTGTTGGAGATTGTGAAATGAGTACTTTAACAAATGTTCTTGAGAGAAATGTAGCAGAGATTGAAAATAATGCAGATATGACTGAGGGCAGATTCCGTCTGGGGCATCATCTGATGCCGCCAGCCGGATGGCTGAATGATCCCAATGGTCTGTGTTGGTATAAAGGCAGATACCATGTATTTTTTCAGTATGCACCTTTTGATGTGGAAGGCGGACTGAAGTTCTGGGGACATTATACAAGTGAAGATCTGGTGGACTGGAAATATGAAGGGACAGCTCTTTATCCGGATTCTCCGTACGATTGTCATGGTGTTTATTCAGGCTCTGCGCTGGTGGAAGCCGAAAAGCTTCATTTATTTTTTACAGGAAATGTAAAAATTGATGGTGATTATGACTATATCAATGAAGGACGTGAGACAAGCACACTTCATGTGGAAAGTGAAGATGGAA
>CAKSAW010000066.1 GCA_934437695.1 uncultured Blautia sp.
ATGGAAGTTGCCAAAGAGACAGTTGCCCAGATGGTGGATGATGAGTCTGAGGTGATCAGTATTTATTATGGTGCTGATACTGAGGAGGCAGAGGCAGAGGAGCTGGCTGCTGCACTTGAGGAGGCTTATCCGGACTGTGACGTGGAACTGAATGCAGGGGGACAGCCGATTTATTACTATGTTATCTCTGTAGAGTAAATTGATATAAGAGAATAGGGATGTGTGAGAACGGATATGGGCCATTGAAGGGTGTGTATCCGTTTTCTTGTTTGTGTCGGATGTTTTTTAGAAAGGAAATAGAGATAGATGTCGACATCGTTGAGGACCCTTAAGGGGGTGGGGGAGAAAACGGAGAAACTGTTTGCGAAAATAGGGGTTGTGGATACAGAGTCTCTTCTGAGTTATTATCCCCGCAATTATGATGCTTATGAGGAGCCTGTGGAGATCGGGAGTCTGGAGGAGGGCTCTGTGGTGGCAGTTTCAGGGACAGTTGTGACAGGGGTGTATGTGAATCAGGTGAGGAATCTTCAGGTCATCACAACTACTGTGGCGGATCTTACAGGGAAAATCTCTGTTGCGTGGTTTAATGCACCGTATCTGCGCTCTGCAGTAAGGAAGGGCTGCGCTTTTGTGCTGAGAGGGAGGATCGTCAGGAAGCAGGGAAAGCTGCAGATGGAGCATCCGGAGATTTTTACTCCCGCTGCTTATGAGGAGGTTCTGCATAGTCTGCAGCCTATTTACGGGCTGACTTCAGGACTTTCTAACAAGACGGTTGTGAAACTGATCCGTCAGGTTCTGGAAGAGAAGGGGCTTCAGGCTGAGTATCTCTCAGATGAATATAAAGAGAAGTATCATCTGGCAGACAGGAATTTTGCTGTACCTGCCATCCATTTTCCGAAAAATATGCAGGAGCTGCTGGCTGCCAGAAGGCGGCTGGTGTTTGATGAGTTTCTTCTTTTTATCCTTGCTGTGCAGTCTTTGAAGGAGAAGACTGAGGAGGCACCCAATGCTTTTCCCATGCATCCTGTGTGGACGACGGAGCAGATTATTGAGAGTCTGCCTTATGATCTGACAAAAGCACAGATGAATGTATGGCATGAGATAGAAAGAGATATGAGTGGTCAGGCTCTGATGTCCAGGCTGGTTCAGGGTGATGTGGGAAGCGGAAAGACGATTCTTGCCTTTCTTGCCATGATCATGACAGCAGAGAATGGTTATCAGGCTGTACTCATGGCGCCTACAGAGGTTCTGGCAAGACAGCATTTTCAGGCCATGGAGAAGCTTTTGCAGGAGCAGGATATAGATTTCTGCCACCCTGTACTGCTGACTGGCTCAGATACAGCAAAGGAGAAAAGAGAGAAATATGCTCTGATCGCATCAAAAGAAGCTAATCTTGTCATTGGAACCCATGCGCTGATCCAGGAAAAGGTTCAGTACAGTGATCTGGGGCTTGTTATTACTGATGAGCAGCACCGTTTTGGCGTGAAACAGAGGGAGGCTCTGACTACAATGGGAAATCCCCCCAATGTTCTGGTAATGAGTGCTACGCCTATTCCAAGGACGCTGGCAATCATTATATATGGTGATCTGGATATTTCGGTGATCGATGAGCTTCCTGCTCAGAGACTTCCTATCAAGAACTGTGTGGTGGATACTTCTTACAGATCTAAGGCATATTCCTTTATGGAAAAGCAGATTCGTCAGGGACGCCAGGTTTATGTAATCTGTCCGATGGTCGAGGAGAGTGAAGGCATGGATGGGGAGAATGTGATGGATTATACCATGAAGCTCCGAAATGTTTTTCCGTCGGATATTAAGGTTGCGTCTCTCCATGGAAAGATGAAGGCAAAGGAGAAGAATGAGATCATGGAAGCCTTTGCAGCAGGAGAAATCCAGGTTCTTGTGTCAACTACTGTGGTGGAGGTAGGTGTGAATGTACCTAATGCCACTGTAATGATGGTAGAGAATGCCGAGCGTTTCGGGCTGGCACAGCTTCATCAGCTTCGTGGCCGGGTAGGCCGTGGGGAATATCAGTCTTACTGTATTTTTATGCAGGGAAGTGACGGAAAAGAGACTTCCAAACGTCTGCAGATTCTGAATAAATCCAATGATGGATTTTACATTGCAGGAGAGGATCTGAAACTTCGGGGCCCTGGTGACCTTTTTGGAATCCGCCAGAGCGGACTTCTGGAATTTAAGCTGGGAGATATTTATCAGGATGCTGATATTCTGAAGGCTGCCAGTGAGACAGCAGCAGATATTCTTTCTCTTGATGAGGATCTGGGCCTTCCCCAGAATGCAGAGCTGAAGAAAAGACTTTCTGCGTATATGAAGGAAGATCTGCAGAATCTTGGCTTGTAAAATTTTCCATATAAATGTAAATTTTCCATATAAAGGGAAAAAGCATTGCAAAAATGAAGGATTAGTAGTATTCTATTTTGTAAAAGAATATTTATACCTTGTAAGGAGGCTATCATATGGCAACAAAAACAACTACAGCAGATCTCAACACATCCACTGCGAAGACAAACGAAGTTAAAGAGGCTCCTGCAAAGACAACTGCTGCAGAAGTATCTGTAAACAAAGAAGCAGACATGAAAGAGACCGACAACAAAGAAACAGTAAAGAAAGAACCGGCTAAAAAGGAGACTGTAAAAAAAGAAACAGTCAAGAAAGAAGCTGTGAAAAAAGAAACTGTGAAAAAAGAAACAACTGCAAAGAAACCTGCAGCAAAGAAACCTGCAGAACCAGAAAAGAAAGAAACAGCTAAGACAACAAAAACATCTGCCAAAACTACAAGAAGAACAACAAAAAAGGCTGCTGAAACAACAACTGAGAAATCGGCTGAAAAAGCTGTTGCAGAAAAGAAAACAACAAGAAGAACTGTTAAAAAAGAAACAGCTGCAGAAGTATATGTTCAGTTTATGGGCAGAGAAGTAAGTGCAAAAGATGTTCTGGATAATGTTAAGAAGATCTGGACAGATGAGATGGGCAAGAAAGAGAAAGATCTTAAAGATGTTAAGCTCTACATCAAACTGGAAGAGAATAAAGCATATTATGTGATCAATGGTGATATAACAGGAGCTATTGTACTCTGATGGAGTTGATTACCATAGCAAAACAGATGAGAATAAAATCATCTGTTTTTTTATGCAATTTTATGCAATAAGAAATTATGCTGTAATGTCTCCAACCGTTACTTGACAAAAATTATCAGTTAGTATAAGCTATCCGTGTAGGGTTATTGAGAAAAATCGACCAATAACGAATGATGATAACCAAATATAAAACAAAAGGTGAGCGACTAAAAATGACATTAAAAGATTTGGAAATCGGGAAAAGTGCTGTGATCAAGTCAGTTGGCGGAAAGGGTGCCCTGCGCCAGCATTTCCTGGATATGGGTATGATACCGGGGGCAGAGGTCACAGTTGTTAAATTTGCACCTATGGGAGATCCCATGGAATTGCAGGTACATGGATATGCGCTGACTCTGAGGCTTGCGGAAGCGGAACAGATAGAGATCGAACAGATACCCAGGAGAAGCAGAAGCCATGAAGGTATTGAAGCGCTGAGCGGTTCAGAGCATCCTGGATTGGGAGAAAATGGAAAATACCATTCCAAGAAGGATGAAAATCCGGTGCCTGAGGGAACGATCCTGACATATGCGCTGGTAGGCAACCAGAACTGTGGAAAGACAACCTTGTTTAATCAGCTGACAGGTTCTAATCAGCATGTGGGTAACTTTCCGGGAGTAACAGTAGACCGTAAGACCGGTTCTATCAAAGGTCATCCTGATACAGAGATCACAGATCTTCCGGGAATTTATTCCATGTCTCCCTATAGCAGTGAGGAAATTGTTTCCAGAAATTTTGTTCTGGATGAGAAGCCACGTGCCATCATCAATATTGTAGATGCAACAAATATAGAGAGAAATCTGTATCTGACCATGCAGCTTCTGGAAATGGATATTCCTATGGTTGTTGCGCTGAATATGATGGATGAAGTACTGGGCAATCAGGGTTCCATAGATGTAAATATGATGGAGTCACTGCTTGGAGTTCCGGTGATCCCTATTTCAGCGGCAAAGAATGAGGGAGTTGACGAACTGGTGGACCATGCATTGCATATAGCGAAGTATCAGGAACATCCTCTTCGTCAGGATTTCTGTGACAGGAATGACCATGATGGTGCGGTCCACCGTTGTATCCATGCAGTAATGCATCTGATCGAAGATCATGCAGTACAGGCAGATATCCCTGCCCGTTTTGCAGCTACCAAGGCCATTGAGGGAGATCCTCTGATCCTTAAACAGCTGAAGCTGGATACAAATGAGACTGAAATGCTGGAGCATATTGTACAGCAGATGGAAACAGAACGTCAGCTGGACAGAAGTGCGGCTATTGCTGATATGCGCTTTGATTTTATTGAACGATTATGTGAACATACAGTTGTGAAGCCAAAAGAAAGTAAGGAACGGATCAGAAGTGAGAAGATCGACAGGATCCTTACAGGAAAATATACAGCGATCCCCTGTTTTGCAGGGATCATGGTGCTGGTATTTTATCTGACCTTTAATGTGATCGGTGCGTGGCTGCAGGGAATCCTGGAAATAGGGATTGATAAATTGTCGTCACTGGTGGACGCTGCGCTGACAGCAGCCAATGTGAACAGTGCCATGCACAGTCTGGTGATCGATGGTATTTTTGCAGGTGTGGGAAGTGTACTCAGTTTCCTGCCTGTTATCGTAACATTGTTTTTCTTCCTGTCTCTTATGGAGGACAGCGGATATGTTGCACGTGTTGCATTTGTGATGGACAAACTTCTGCGTAAGATCGGTCTTTCCGGACGAAGCATTGTGCCAATGCTGATTGGATTTGGATGTACAGTTCCGGCAGTTATGGCAACACGTACACTTACAAGTGAAAGAGACAGAAAGATGACGATCCTTTTGACTCCTTTTATGAGCTGTACAGCGAAACTGCCGATTTATTCTTTCTTTGTAAGTGCTTTTTTCCCAAAAAGAGGAGGATTTATTATGGCAGGTCTTTATCTGCTGGGAATTCTGGTGGGAATTTTTGCAGCACTGCTGTACAACGGAACTCTTTTTAAAGGAGACCCGGTGCCCTTTGTTATGGAACTTCCTAACTACCGTCTGCCAGGAGCCAAGAATGTATGTCAGCTGCTGTGGGAGAAGGCAAAAGACTTCCTCCAGAGAGCATTTACAGTTATTCTGCTTGCAACGATGATGATCTGGTTTCTCCAGAGCTTTGACCTGCACCTGAATCTGGTAAAAGATTCTGCTGACAGTATCCTGGCAATGATATCAGGGCTTCTGGTGCCAATATTCAAACCTCTTGGTCTGGGAGACTGGAGAATCTGTACAGCCCTTATCAGTGGATTTATGGCTAAGGAAAGTGTGGTATCTACACTGGAAGTACTTTTTGCCGGCAATATCTCAGCTGTGCTGACACCGCTGGCAGCAGCATCTCTGCTTGTATTCAGCCTGCTCTACACACCTTGTGTTGCAGCTATTGCATCCGTGAAACGTGAACTGGGAGGCAAATGGGCAGCAGGCGTTGTGGTATGGCAGTGCATAGTCGCATGGGTGGCAGCACTGATCGTACGCTTTATAGCCGGCATGATCATTTAACCGAATCAAGTAAGTCCTCTGCTTCAATTGCGAATATCCGCTTGATTTTAAAAAATATTTTTCCATGCCCTTCCTGTGCATGTGAAAACTTCCAGTGTATTATTCTCCTGTTTTCATATACTAGTATTGCAACACCGAAACAATAAAAAATGAAAACAACAACCAAGGAGGAAATTGATATGTCAAACACAAAATCTTCTAATCAGGCAGCTGTACCGGAAGCAAAGGGTGCGTTAGACCGTTTCAAATTTGAGGTTGCAAATGAATTGGGTGTGCCGCTTACAGATGGCTACAACGGTAACCTGACCTCCAAACAGAATGGATCTGTTGGTGGGTATATGGTGAAGAAAATGATCGAAGCCCAGGAAAGACAGATGTCCAGTGGATCTGCTTCTCAGGGTGGACAGCAGTACTAAAGCTTTTTTTAAACATGCTTTAAGATAAGATTACAAAAGTAAAAATATGCCGCTTTATTACCAGGATCATATATCTGTGATAC
>CAKSAW010000067.1 GCA_934437695.1 uncultured Blautia sp.
TCAAATATGATGGAGCTGTTTCAGCAGTATCAGGTAGAGTTTGTTTCTTCTACAGAGAAGTTTGATACTTCTACGCCTATGGGACGGGCGATGTTGAATATCTGTATTGTGTTCGCACAGCTGGAACGTGAGACTATTCAGAAGCGTGTAAGTGATGCCTATTATTCCAGAAGCCAGAAGGGCTTTCGCATGGGTGGAAAACCTCCCTATGGTTACAGGCTTGAGGAGATCGTGATGGAGGGAATACATACAAAAAAGCTGGTGGAGGAGCCACGGGAGGCTGATATTGTGCGGGAAATTTTTGATATGTACGAAAAACCGGATACTTCTTATGGGGATATCACCAGGTATTATGCGGGAAAAGGAGTGCAGTTTTATGGAAAGGAGCTGATACGCTCCATGCTTGCCCAGCTTCTGAGAAATCCCGTGTATGTGCGGGCAGATATGGATGTGTACCGTTTCTTTAAGAGTCATGGGACAAACATAGCCAGTGGATCTGAGCTGTTTGACGGGATTCACGGATGTTATCTTTACCAGGGGCGGGATGCACAGGCAGATAAACTGCAGAATCTTAAGGGACATATGCTGGTGGTTGCTCCCCATGAGGGGCTGGTGTCTTCTGAGCAGTGGTTAAACTGCAGGATCAAGCTTATGAGGAATAAAACTATTCAGGCAAACAGGAAGGCTGTGAATACCTGGCTGGCAGGTAAAGTGAAATGTGGCAATTGCGGATATGCTCTTATGAGCGTAAAGATACAGTCCGGCAAACAGTACCTCAGATGTACAAAGCGTCTGAATAACAAAGCATGTCCGGGATGTGGGAAGATATATACGGAAGATGTGGAGAATTATGTGTATAAGGAGATGGTGAGTAAGCTGCGCAGCGGACAGACTCCAGCAGGCTATACAAGGCTGAATGAAAATCCGCAGGTAAAGCAGATATACAGAGATATAGAGGAGATTGAAGCGGAGATCTCTCTGCTTGTGGATACACTGGTGGGTGCAGGAGAGACATTGACAAATTATATAGATCAGAGGGTGGAGGCATTAGATCATATGCATCAGTTAAAGCTGGAGGAGATGGCTGCTCTTGCGGAAAATCATGCAACACCTGAGCAGATGGAAAGGGTGGTATCTAATATAAGCTTCTGGGAGAACATTGGTTTTGATGAAAAGAGATTTACTGTTGATAAGATGATCACATCACTTAAGGTGCTTCCCGGATCAGTGCAGATACAATGGAAATTCTGATATATAACAGTCTGGCAGAGCGTAGATTTTGTTTTTTACGCTCTGCCAGACGGGTGATGGTCTTATTATTTTTCAGTCAGTGGTTTGTTTTTTACAAGCATTTCACGGATGATGTTCTGAGTGTATTCTCCGATATGTTTCTTGTCTTCTTTGCTCAGTTCATCAGGATAGATGGGTTTGCCGTATTCTACTACAACCTTTGCAGGTGACATTCTCGGGAAGTGTGCCTCGAAGATGTCGGCTGAATTGCTGATCGCAATGGGGATGATCGGACATTTTGCTTTGGTTGCAATCTTGAAGCTTCCCTCGTGGAAGGGGAGCATATCCAGTTCATCTTCATTTTTGTTTCTGGTGCCCTCAGGGAAGATGCAGATGGAGATTCCGGATTTTACTTTATCTATTGCTGTCAGTATGGTTGTCAGTCCCTGCTTGATGTCGCTTCTGTCAAGGAAGAGACAGTGAAGGTAGCGCATCCATGTAGACAGAAGGGGAATTTTCTCCATTTCTTTTTTTGCAATGTAGCCTGTGCGGATCGGGCAGCGGGAATAGGTAAGAAGTATGTCAAAGTAGCTTCTGTGGTTGCCGATATAAAGTACAGGTATGTCTTTGGGTACATTTTCTTCTCCGATCACAGTGATCTTTGCACCTGTGATCTTCAGGATAAAGCGAAATACTGCCTGGATGATCCGAAGAGAACTGATATCCTTTGTTTCTGGCGAGAATCTGCCAATGATCCATTCCACAAGAAGGATGGGAATGGAGAGAATCAGGTATCCGATCACCACGATACAGACGAGGATAAATCGTATCATTAGTTAATTCCTTTCCGGGCATGTGATATTGCTGATCTGCAATCCGGATGCCCTGTGTTTCCTTCTATTATAAGAAATTATGGGATATCCTGCAAGGAATAAATATCAATTGTAATAACCGGGAAGTGGCAGGCATAGAATATCTAGTAAAGAATGAGCAGGGGTGCATTATGGGCAAAAAGGCCGGGATACTGATCTGTGTGTGGCTGCTGACTTTTTGGATGTCTGGCTGTCAGCTTATCAGGATCGAGGAAGGGGAGCGTACACCTCTGGAATATACGATCGTAAAACAGGAAGAGATTCCTGCGGAAGCTTCAGAACTGATGGAGCAGAAGAAGGAGAAGGCATTTCAGATGACCTATCAGGCGGGAGATGTAAGATATTTAATGAAGGGATACGGGGAGCAGCTTACAGGGGGCTGCAGCATTCAGGTGGAGGAGGTTTCTCAGTCAGAGAATGCTGTGTTCTTCAAGACAAGGCTGATAGGCCCGGGTGAAGAAAATGTGGGAAGTGAGCCCTCTTATCCATGTATTGTCCTGAAGATAAAAGAGACGAAAAAACCGGTGGAATTTTTATAAAAGTCAGGAAAGGAAGGATGCGGATTGGAATTAAAAAAAGAGAGCATTCAGATGCTGCGGATCAAGAATAAAGCTACAATGCAGGTGACTTTTGATGAGGATTATAATGTACCGGACGCGAAGCCGGATATTGGAAGGCTGGTGCAGAGTAAGGCTGATGTTTCCATGGATGAAGTGAGGTTGAGCGAGGGAAGGGCTCTTCTTAAAGGAACTCTGGATGTGGATCTGCTCTATGTGGGGGAGAAAGAGGGAAGGATCTGCAGCCTTTCTGCCAGACTTCCTCTTGATGAGGTTATTAATCTGGAAGGCATAGAGGGGGGAGATAAGCTGTGTCTGAACTGGGAAATGGAAGATCTCAGTGTTCATGTGATACATTCCAGAAAGCTGAATATTAAAGCAATCGTAACCTTTTATGCTGCAGTAGACGAACTGGCGGAGATCAGACTTCCGGTTTCTGTGGATGATCAGGCAGTATCTGTAAAAACAAAGAATGTCCGGCTTATGAGCCTGTGTGTACATAAAAAAGATACTTTGCGTATTAAGGATGATATCACTCTTGCCTCCAACAGACCCAACGTGGAGGAACTTTTGTGGTATATGATCGAGCCGAGAAATCTTGATCTGAGGCCTGAGGAAAATAAATTACGTGTAAAGGGAGAGCTTGCAGTTTTTCTTTTGTATACAGGTCATGAGGAGGAGAATCCACCGCAGTGGCTGGAATATACAATGCCCTTTGCCAATGAGGTGGAATGCAGTGGATGTGCAGAGGACCTGATTCCTCACATAGAAGTAACTCTTCTTCACCAGGCAATAGAGGTAAAGCCTGATCCGGATGGAGAGGAACGTATCCTGCAGGTGGATGCTGTGCTGGAATTAAATATGAGGATGTACAGGGAGGAGGAGCATAAGCTTCTTCTTGATGCGTACAGTCCCCTTAAGGAATGTATTCTGCACAGGAAAAAGGAAGGTCTGGAAAGTCTTCTGGTGCGGAATTTCTCCAAATGCCGTCTGGCGGACAGGATAGAGGTTAAGGAGAATCAGGGAAAGGTTCTGCAGCTTTGTCACAGCAGCGGCAGGGTAAAGGTGGATAAGACAAGGATTACGGATAAGGGAATCGTGGCAGAAGGGATCGTGGCACTTAAGATTCTGTATATTATAGGAAATGATGAGATGCCTTTTTATTCAATGGATGCCATGCTGCCTTTTACTCATCTGATCGAGGCAGGGGATATAGGGCAGGACTGCACATATTTTCTGCAGGCTGATCTGGAACAGCTTTCTACTGCAATGGCAGACGGAGATGAGATTGAGGTTAAGGCTGCAGTAGGGTTGAATATGCTTGTGTTTAAGCAGTGGGAGGAAGAGATCATTGAAGCTGTGGAGGAACAGCCACTGGATCGCAGGAAAATGGATGGTATGCCGGGAATTACTGTTTATATTGTAAAGAACGGTGATACACTCTGGGATATAGCAAAGAAATTCTATACAACAGAGGAGGAGATCTCCAGTGTGAACAGCCTTGCGGAAAAAGAGGTGAAGCCTGGACAGCCGTTGATTCTGGTGAAACAGGTAGCCGATTAAATAATAAGGAAAATTCTGCAAAAAATAAAAGTTCATATATTGAAAACTATAGGGAAATGCTTTAAAATATGTACAAAGCGTTTTATTGTATACAAAGTACAAAAGATAGTGCTGGAACGGAGGGTTTTATGCGATTACGTGCATTGGCAAAGATAAATCTGGGACTGGATATTCTTGGAAAGAGAGAGGATGGCTATCATGAAGTCAGGATGATCATGCAGACTATACAGATGTATGATGTTCTTGATATGAAAAGGGTGAAGAAACCGGGAATTTCTCTTTCTGTGAATTATCCGTATATTCCAAATGATGAACGGAATCTGGTATATAAGGCAGCGAAGCTTCTGATGGATGAATTTCAGATCAAGGAGGGCGTGGAGATCCGCCTTGAGAAGTTTATTCCTGTAGCAGCAGGCATGGCCGGCGGAAGCTCGGATGCAGCAGCAGCACTGGTGGGCATTAACCGTCTTTTTAAACTGGGACTCAGTGAAAGAGATCTGATGGAACGTGCTGTGAATATCGGAGCGGATGTTCCCTATTGTGTAATGAGAGGAACTGCCCTGGCAGAGGGGATTGGTGAGAAGCTGACCAGGATTACACAGGTTCCTGATTGCTTTATACTGATCGGTAAACCAGGAGTGAATGTCTCCACTAAGACTGCTTATGAGAGTCTGCAGCTGGATAAGCTTTCTTACCGTCCGGATATTGATGGGATGATAGAAGATATAGAGCGTGGTGATCTTCTGGCAATGACAGAGAAGATGGGAAATGTTTTTGAACCGGGTATTACAGAGAAGTATCCTGTGATCGGAGAGATCAGGAAACTGATGGAGGAACACGGTGCATTAAAGGCAATGATGAGTGGAAGCGGCCCTACAGTGTTCGGAATCTTTGATGACCGTAAGAAAATGGAGGGGGCTGCAGCAGCCCTGAGGGAGAGCAGACTGGCGAAGACAGTTTTTGCCACAGAAGTAACAAAAGCAGGAGGACATTATACAAATGACAAGTGATTTTTCAGTAAATATGAATGAGTATCTTCCATTAAGAGATGTAGTTTTTAATACTCTGCGTCAGGCTATCCTTAAGGGAGAGCTGAAGCCGGGTGAGAGACTGATGGAGATCGCACTGGCTGAGAGACTTGGTGTGAGCAGAACTCCTATCAGGGAGGCTATGCGTAAGCTTGAGCAGGAGGGTCTGGTGGTGATGATCCCAAGGCGTGGTGCTCAGGTTGCAAATATCACAGAGAAGGATCTTAATGATGTTCTGGAAGTCCGTATTGCTCTTGAGAATGTGGCCATTGAGAAAGCCTGTGCCCGTATGACTGAGGAGCAGATGAGAAAGTTGTGGCTTGCTGCCAAGGAGTTTGAGCATACGATCGCAGAGGGAAATCTTGTAAAGCTTGCAGAGGCTGATGTTGCTTTTCATGAGGTTATCTATCAGGCTTCCGATAATAAGAGACTGATTCAGGTGCTGAACAATATGCGTGAGCAGATCTATCGTTACCGTGTGGAGTATCTGAAGGAAGGGGAGACAAGAGATCTTCTTGTAAAGGAGCATGAAGAACTGACAAAGGCTATCAGGGAACGTGATGTGGAGCGGGCAAAGAAGCTTTCCTTCCAGCATATCGAGAACCAGAGAATGGCTATCATGCGTTCTATTGAAGCGGAGAACGCAGAGCGTGAACGTGCGGAAAAGGAGAAATCCAGAGGACGCAGATAGGAAATATGGATATAAATATAGTGCATAATATCTGAATATGGGGAAATCCTAAGAGAGGCGAAGAGCCTCTCTTTT
>CAKSAW010000068.1 GCA_934437695.1 uncultured Blautia sp.
TCCCGGACTTTTCGTCTCATGTTTTTAGCAGATTTCCGAGGACTTAGAAGCTCTTAGATGCCGAAACCGCACCCGGAACAACTATACGCCTGCTTCGCGTCCCCCTTTTAAATAAAAAGCAAAGCTGCCATACTCCAAAAGAAGAGATCCCCTCTCCTTTTACGGTATAACAGCTCTATACTTTTTACTCAGATAGCCCCAAGAATCCTCCTGGCATTATCAACCCTCTCCTGCGTCGGTGGCTTAACCTCCTCCAGAGGATAAGGAATCCCCAGATTCTCCCATTTAAACTTTCCAAGTGTATGATATGGCAACACCTCCACACGCTCCACATTCGAAAGCGTATGGATAAAATCCGCCAGCCGGTGAAGGTA
Organism: uncultured Blautia sp.; assembly: GCA_934437695.1. Classification (GTDB taxonomy): domain Bacteria; phylum Bacillota; class Clostridia; order Lachnospirales; family Lachnospiraceae; genus Blautia_A. The sequence goes on from CAKSAW010000068.1 coordinate 375, forward strand.
TTCATCCCTGTCACTGCCACCCGGAACAAGCACATGCCTGATCCAGACCGGTTTCTTCATATCAGAAAGCTCACGCGCCATCTGAAGAATATTCTTATTGGAATGTCCTGTAAGCTTAATATGCTCTGCCTCATCGATCTGTTTAATATCCAGAAGTACAAGATCTGTATACTTCATAAGCTCCAGCCATTTAGAATGCCACGGTTCCTTATCTGTAAAAGGATTCGCACTGGTATCCAGAGTTGTATGGACACCTGCTGCCTTTGCCTTCTTAAACAGTTCTGTAAGAAAATCCAGCTGCAGCAACGGTTCCCCGCCACTTACCGTAATTCCGCCTTTATTTCCCCAGTAAACTTTATAGCGCAAAGCCTTGCTTAAAAGTTCATCTGCAGTATACTCCTGTCCCTGTCCCATTTTCCAGGTATCCGGATTGTGACAGAACTGACATCTCATGGCACAGCCACTTAAAAAAATCACATATCTTACTCCGGGTCCGTCAACGGACCCGAAGCTCTCCAGAGAATGAACATAACCTTTCATCTGCTTATCATCCATTCTGATTACATTCTGTCATGGCAGGTTCTGGCAATAACATCCATCTGCTGCTCTCTTGTAAGGTCGATAAACTTAACAGCATATCCTGAAACACGGATAGTGAAGTTTGCATACTCTTCTTTTTCCGGATGTTCCATAGCATCGATCAGTTTTTCCTTACCAAATACGTTTACATTGAGGTGATGAGCACCCTGATCAAAGTATCCGTCCAGTACATGAACAAGATTCTCTGTACGTTCTTCATCACTGTGTCCCAGTGCATCCGGGTTGATAGTCTGTGTATTGGAGATTCCGTCAAGTGCATCTTCATAGTCAAGTTTTGCAACAGAGTTAAGAGAAGCCAGAAGTCCGTTCTGCTCTGCGCCATAAGATGGGTTGGCACCAGGTGCAAGAGGTTCTCCCATCTTTCTTCCATCCGGAAGAGAACCTGTAGCTTTACCATATACTACGTTGGAAGTAATGGTAAGGATAGATGTGGTTGGTTTGGAATCACGGTAAGTATGGATATGTTTCAGTTTCTCAAGGAATGTGGAAAGCAGTTTTGTTGCAATCTCATCCGCTCTGTCATCATCATTACCATAGCGTGGGAAATCACCTTCGATCTCAAAGTCTGTAGTGATTCCATCCTCATCACGGATAGCTTTCACCTTCGCATATTTAATAGCAGAAAGAGAGTCAACTACGTGAGAGAATCCTGCGATACCAGTTGCGAAAGAACGGTCAACCTTTGTATCGATCAGAGCCATCTCTGCTGCTTCATAGTAATATTTGTCATGCATATAATGAATCATGTTCAGGGTTCCTACATAGAGGTGAGCCAGCCAGTCCATCATCTTGTCATATTTTCTGATTACTTCATCATAGTCAAGGTATTCGGAAGTGATCGGTGTATACTCCGGTCCTACCTGCTGTTTTGTCTTCTCATCAATACCACCGTTGATCGCATAAAGAAGGCATTTTGCAAGGTTTGCACGAGCGCCGAAGAACTGGATTTCTTTACCTGTCTCTGTAGCAGATACACAGCAGCAGATGCTGTAGTCATCGCCCCATACCGGACGCATAACATCATCATTCTCATACTGGATAGAACTTGTTGTAACAGAAATATTTGCAGCATATTTCTTGAAGTTCTCAGGCAGTCTTGAAGAATAAAGTACTGTAAGGTTTGGTTCCGGAGCCGGTCCCATATCTTCCAGTGTATGAAGGAAACGGTAGTCACTCTTTGTTACCATATGACGTCCGTCAACTCCCATACCTGCAACCTCCAGAGTTGCCCATACCGGGTCACCTGAGAATAACTGATTATAGGAAGGAATACGTGCAAATTTAACCATACGGAATTTCATAACCATGTGGTCAACAAGTTCCTGAGCCTCAGACTCTGTAAGAGTACCGTTCTCAAGATCTCTCTCAATATAGATATCAAGGAATGTAGAAATACGTCCAACACTCATTGCAGCACCGTTCTGTGTCTTGATAGCTGCCAGATATCCGAAATACAGCCACTGGAATGCTTCTCTTGCATCCTTTGCAGGCTGGGAAATATCATATCCGTATGCCTGAGCCATTGCTTTCATTCCCTCCAGTGCACGGATCTGATCTGCGATCTCTTCACGAAGCTGGAAATCATAACGTCTCATACCCTGACGGTCACTTGCTGCAAAATCTTTCTTTTTACCTTCAATCAATGCATCGATACCGTACAGAGCCACACGTCTGTAGTCACCAACAATACGTCCGCGTCCGTATGTATCCGGAAGACCTGTAAGAATCTTGCTGTGACGTGCTAATTTCATTTCCGGTGTATAGATATCGAATACACCCTGGTTATGAGTTTTGAATTCATAGTTGTTGAAAATATCTTTAATTTTATCACTTACTTCGTATCCATTGGTTTCGCATGCTTTTTCAGCCATTTTGATACCGCCGTATGGCATAAATGCACGTTTCAGAGGTTTATCTGTCTGAAGTCCGACAACCTTTTCCAGATTTTTGAGATCTTCATCAATATATCCAGGTCCATATGCAGTAAGAGATGTGACAACTTCTGTCTCCATGTCCAGAACTCCGCCATTTGCACGCTCTGCTTTCTGCAGTTCCTGAAGTTTGCCCCAGAGTTTGTTTGTAGCCTCTGTAGGTCCTTCCAGGAAGGAATCATCCCCATCATATGGTGTGTAGTTCAGCTTAATAAAGTTACGAACGTCGATTTTTTCTTTCCAACGATTCCCTTTAAAGCCATTCCACTGTTCAAAATTTTTCATTATTTTACCTCTTTCTCTAAAATATTTCCGCGCATCTCTCACAAGCCTAAAGTGAGATAATAAAATGTAATTTGTACTTTTTTAGGACACTTTCCTGTCCACGCCGTTAGTATACGAAAACATATGCTTTATGTCAATCGATTTCCACTATGATTTTAATTAAATACAATCCTGAAAGTTTTCTTATATATTTTTTGCCTTCACTGTACTTTATAGCGTACATAAAGGTTTTTTGTACCTATATAAATACAAAAATACCCGGCGGAAAGCTTTTTCAGCTGACTCTGCCGGGTATCCAAAACTTTTAATCTTATGTTAACTGATCATCTGTCTTCTGATTTCTGTTTTCATTGTATTCCTGTCTCTCAGTGAGCTGTGTGATCAGCGGTTATTTATTGCTGTTACAAGAGCATCAATAGAAGCATGGATAATATCCGCATCTACGCCTGCGCCCCATGCAAGAGTTCCGTCCGGCTCTTTAATGCCAACGTAAGCAATAGCCTTTGAACTTGAGCTGCGTTCCAGTGCATGTTCCTGATAAGTTTCCAATGTGTATTCCAGTCCATAGGCCTGCTTTAATGCATTGCTGACAGCATCAAGACGTCCGTTGCCGGCTGCCTCAGTAGTGATCGTTCTGCCCTGGAATGTAGATGTAACCTGTGTTACGATACCGCCATCCTTCTGCTGGAAATGAACTTCATTGATCCTGTACGGTTCCATAATATTCTCGAAAGTCTTTTTAAACAGATTAAAGATTTCATCCGGATGAAGTTCTTTATGATTATGGTCAGATACTGCTTTTGTTGCATAACCCATTGCCTCACGCATTTTCGGCGGAAGGTTCAGACCAAATTTAGTTTCAAGGATATATCCTACACCGCCCTTACCAGACTGGCTGTTGATACGGATAACATCAGCATCATAATTTCTTCCCACATCTTTCGGATCAATAGGAAGGTATGGTACATTCCAGTGATCCGGATCTTTCTCATCTCTCCAGTGCATACCTTTTGCGATGGCATCCTGATGGGAACCTGAAAATGCGGCAAAAACAAGTGCTCCGCTGTATGGGCTTCTCTCGCTGACCTTCATTCCTGTACATTCTTCATATACCTCACAGATATGTGGCATATCAGAGAAATCCAGCTTCGGATCTACGCCCTGGGAATACATATTCATGCCAAGTGTAACAATGTCCACATTTCCTGTACGCTCACCGTTTCCAAATAAAGTACCTTCAATCCTGTCCGCACCTGCCAATAAGCCCATCTCAGAGTCTGCAACACCACATCCTCTGTCATTATGTGGATGAAGAGACACAATAACATTTTCACGATATTTCAGATTCTCACACATATATTCCACCTGGCTCGCATAAACATGCGGCATGGAATGCTGTACAGTTACAGGCAGATTGATGATACATTTGTTGTCTGCTGTAGGCTGCCATATATCAAGAACAGCATTGCATACCTCCAGTGCATACTCAGGTTCTGTACCTGTAAAGCTTTCAGGACTGTATTCAAACTGGAAATTGCCTTCTGTCTCATCTGCGAGCTTCTTTAATAATGCTGCTCCGTCCACTGCGATCTTTAAAATCTCTTCTTTGGATTTCTTAAATACCTGTTCTCTCTGTGCCACAGATGTAGAATTATATACATGCACGATTGCCTTCGGAGCACCCTTGACAGCTTCGAAAGTTTTACGGATGATATGCTCTCTTGCCTGAGTAAGAACCTGAATGGTTACATCCTGCGGGATCAGATCCTGCTCGATCAGGGTACGCAGAAATTCATATTCTGTTTCTGAAGCAGCCGGAAATCCAACTTCGATCTCTTTGAAACCGATTTTTACAAGCAGTTTAAAGAATTCAATTTTCTGTTCCAGGCTCATTGGGATCACCAGTGCCTGATTTCCGTCACGAAGATCTACAGAACACCAGACAGGTGCTTTGTCCACATATTCTTTTTCTGCCCATTTCATACACTTGACAGGTGGCATGAAATATTGTCTCTGATACTTGCTTGGATTCATCATTTTTTCTCTTCCTCCATTATGTATATAATATTATGTTTGTCCTGCAGGGAAACGTTTGCTGTAATGCTATACAAAAAAGGGTATAAAAAAATCTCTCATCCCCGCAGAATTATCTGCAAGAGACGAAAGATATTATCATCTTACGCGGTACCACTCTTATTTATGACTATGTCATACACTCATGGGATACGGAATCATTATTCTTATATCCTCTCCATATAACGGTGGACACCGTCTGCACCTACTCTCAATGGATTTCAGGCAGCTGCTCAAAGGCGAGTTCCACAATTCCCTTCCACTGCTTCTCAGCCTCCAGCAGCTCTCTGTGCTCCGGTACATGTGTACTATTCCTTATCTTTGCATTTAACTTATGATTTTTCAAAAGAATATTAACACACATCTTACTGATGCGTCAAGAAAAAAATAAAACACATGGTTTATAAAAAAACAGTTGCAATCCTGTGGGAAATTTGTTATACTTGTATGCGTTGCGGGGTATGGCGTAGCTTGGTAGCGCGCACGGCTGGGGGCCGTGAGGTCGCAGGTTCAAATCCTGTTGCCCCGACTAAACACAGTAAATTCAAGAGTTTCCGAGTTTTCGGAGACTCTTTTTTTGTAAGAATAAGCCCTCGGTACTGC
>CAKSAW010000069.1 GCA_934437695.1 uncultured Blautia sp.
TTTTCAATTTTTTTTGATTTTTTTTAAAAAAGCGATTTTCCGCCCCTCAAAAAATCCCTGAAACCCGCTAAAATAAAGGCTTTGCGGGCTTTTCACTTTTTTGAAAAAAATCTCTTTTTTTGTTCGCAAAAAGGGTTTTTTTACTGGTTTTTGAGATTTTTTGTAAAAAAAATATTTTTTTCACACAATAAAAAATCTTAACTTTTTTTATTTTTTCTTCTGCTTTTTTCTGTAACATATTTTAAAAAAGAGGTATTGTTGTTATCCGACCAACAATACCTCAAAAAATATGCAGTTAAATAATCAAATAATTTTTCAGAGATATCTGATTTCCACTTGTGGATCTTTTCCCTCTTCTATCTGCATAACTGCGTAGCTTGGTCTGCGCCCTCTCTGACGTGGATAGGTAAGACTGCCCGGATTGATCACCAGAATTCCATCCTCATCCTCTATAACCGGCATATGAGTATGTCCATACATCACTATCTGACATCTTTTTTCCTGTGCTGCCTCAATAAGCCTTTCATGATCTCTGGACACAAAATAATGATGTCCGTGTGTGATCAGTATCTTATGTCCTTCCAGTGTGACTTCCTCCTCATAAGGAAGATCTGTAAAAAAATCATTATTTCCTGCCACAATGCTGCAGGGGCATTCTGCCAGTGCTTCTATAAAAATTTCTCTGCCTTCCACATCCCCACAATGGATCAGATAATCAAAGGGAGCTTCCCTGAGTACTGTCTCCTCCAGGTTTTCATCCTGTCCATGAGTATCGCTTACGATCAGTACCTTCATTTCAGTTCATCCTTTATGGCACGTAATGCTTTTCCTCTGTGGCTGATCTTATTTTTCTCTTCCATGGAGAGTTCTGCTGAAGTACAGCCATATTCCGGCAGGTAAAAGATAGGATCATATCCAAAACCGTTCTCACCCTTCTCTTCGTATCCTATACGGCCTTCCATTGTTCCACGTACTGTTTTTACACTTCCATCCGGAAAAGCTGCTGCAACGGCGCATACGAACCTTGCAGTACGTTTCTCATCCGGCACTCCGTTCAGACGTTCTATCAGATTTGCATTTTTAATATGGTAAGAGGTCTCCTCTCCCATATAGCGGGCAGAATAGATGCCAGGTTCTTTATTCAGATAATCGATCTCCAGCCCTGAGTCATCTGCCAGGGTGATCTCCCCTGTCATTTCGCAGATAGTCTTCGCCTTGATCACTGCATTCTCTTCAAACGTAGAGCCATCCTCTACAATATCAGCGTGAATTCCTGCTTCTTTCATAGAAACAACCTCTACATCCATATCTGCAAGGATCTCACGGATTTCTTTCATTTTATCCTGGTTTCCTGTAGCAAAAATTATTTTTTTCATAATCCTCTGTATCCCCTTTCTACTTTTTATTTTGAGTTCTTCTTCGGGGGACGCGGTCCCAGAAACTGATAATAGTAGGTTTTAAGCATACCATTATAAATTTTACGGTTCTTGTCCGCCTTTCGTCCGATATCATTTTCTGCTTTCTCATAAGATGTGATCAGATACATGGACCACTTATCCAGTCTGGCATAGCTTTCCCCGATCTCTCTGTAAAGCTGGGTCAGATTCTCTTTTTCTTCCAGTCGTTCTCCGTATGGAGGGTTTGTAATGATAAATCCATATGGCTTCGGATGACGGAGATCTTTTACTGCTCTCTGCTGGAAATGGATCAGTTTCTCCACTCCTGCCATTTTTGCATTAGCTCTTGCAGCTTTCAGCGCTTCCGGATCAATGTCAAAACCCTGGATATCCGTTTCAATATTCAGATTTATTCTATCCTGAGCCTCTTCATTTGCATCATACCAGCATTTTCTGGGAACCAGATGCTTCCAGTCCTCAGCAAGGAAGGAACGGTTCATACCAGGCGCAATATCTGCTGCCATCATTGCAGCTTCAATAGGGAAGGTACCACTTCCACAGAAGGGATCCACAAGAATCCTGTCTTTATTCCATGGAGTGAGCATGATCAGTGCAGATGCCAGTGTCTCTGTGATCGGAGCCTTTACTGTCATCTTACGATATCCCCTTTTATGCAGGGATACGCCTGAAGTATCAATACCTATTGTAGCTACATCCTTCATAAATGCCACACGGATAGGAAAACTTGCACCATCCTCCTCAAACCAGGATACCCCGTAGACGCCCTTGAGACGCTCTACAATGGCTTTTTTCATAATAGACTGGATATCTGAAGGGCTAAAGAGTTTACTCTTCACGGAATTGGCTTTTGCAACCCAGAATTTGCCGTCTTTAGGAATATAGTTTTCCCATGGCAGAGCTTTGGTCTTTTCAAAAAGCTCATCAAAGGTTTCTGCCTTTACTTCTGCTACCTTCAGCAGGATCCTTTCTGTGGAACGCAGAAAAATATTTGCATCTGCGATTCCCTGTGCATCTGCTTCAAATGTTACTTTTCCATCCTCTACCTTTGTAATCTCATAGCCCAGGTCAAGGATCTCTCGTTTCAGCACTGCTTCCATACCAAAATGACATGGAGCGATCAGTTCAAATTTTTCCATTCTTTATCCTCTCTACAGTAATCGTCCGACGGATCACATGATCCACATTCAGTAAAAAACTCATCTCTTATAATTCTATGCTTTTAATAATATTGCCGTCAAAATCCCTGATCACAAATATACCGTCCTCAAAAATCGCATATGTAGGCGGATTCCCCTCTTTCGGAATGGACACAGAGCCCGGGTTAAGAAGTACATAACCGTCTTTTCTCTCAGCCTTAAGCACATGAGTATGACCGTGGATCAGAATATCCCCCTCCTGGATCGGCGGCAGATTATTTTCATTATAGATATGTCCATGTGTGGCATAAAAGGTTCTTCCGTCCAGATTCAGGATACAGTAATCTGCCATCACTGGAAACTGCAGAACCATCTGATCAACCTCTGCCTCACAGTTTCCGCGCACAGCATAGATTTCATTCTTCATGTCATTAAGCATGGAAATGACCTGTTTCGGAGCATACTCTTTCGGAAGATCATTTCTTGGACCATGATAAAGCAGGTCGCCCAGCAGTACCAGGCGTTCTGCTTTCTCCTCTTTATAAGCATCCAGCATTTTTCTGCAGTAATATGCAGAACCATGGACATCTGACGCAAACATATATTTCATAATTGTGTGTCTCCTCTTTTCATACAGTTAGGTTTTTTATCCCTTACACCTTATCATGCTTATGGCGAAATTACAAGATTTCTTCCCCTATATGCATGAAAACCACCTATCACAGATCTGGTACGATATCCACGTTTTGCAAGCTGTCGTGCAAGCTGAAGACTTGCCCCTCCTCTGTCGCAGTACAGAACCAGTATTTTTCCTTCTGGAAATACTGTATATCCGTCTATTTCTCCATATGGCATATTTATAGCTCCTTTCACATGTCCATGTATATATGCCTCCTTTTCTCTCAGATCTATGATCAATGCATCCCTGCGTCCCACATAATAATCCAGCATTTTTGCAGAAATCGTTTCTACCGGAAACATGGCAGACTCCTTTTTGTTATATCATATGATGTCAGAAGCAAAAGGTCAAAATGCCGGCAGATTCTCTCTGCCGGCATTAAAACTAATATCTGTCTTCCTCTGAATTATAAGACTGGGAAGTTTTATTTTTCCCCTTATCTCTGCAGTCTGTCTCATTTTTACTCTTCATATTATCAGTGTGATCCATTTCATTTCCATATTTGTTCTTACCTGATGTGCCTGTGTAATTTCTGCTGTTTTTACTCTCAGATTCATAATTTTTTGCCATTGTTTTATTCCTCCTGATGCAATTTGTCTGTCCGGATTTTCCAATAGCCCGGAAAAATCCCTGTTTTCTTATGCCACACCTCATTACTGAACGTGTTTCACAGTAACTATTATCCCAAAAACGAGAGGGAATATTCATCAAAATATGTTGCTTTTTTCACCAAGCTATATTATAATCATACCTGTAAAAAGAATTTACCCTTCAAAAATTTTTTTTACATAAACCCCTTATTTAATTATTTATACTCCCCTGGAAAGTCCTGATAGCTCCCCTATCAGGACTTTCTTTTTGATTCTATAACAGATAAGAGATTACCCTTCATATCTGTTAATCTCCACATCAAAAACAGCATCACAGACTTTATAAGCTGCGATGCTGTCTTATTTTTATATTTTTCTTTTCAATTTCATTGCACCAGATTTTTGTTTACCAAATTTCAGACTCTACTGCTGCTCTTTCAATAGAAAGTCCCTTCATATAGCTGTCCATAAATGCATTGAATCCGGCAACACCTTCCGGTTTCGGCTCCAGAGTACTGCTTTCCTGATCTGCAAATACTTTACTATCAAGGAATGCTTCCAAAGTCTCACCTTCCTCTTTATTTACCAGATAAGAAGCAAGAAGTGCAATTCCCCATGCTCCGCCTTCACCTGCTGTAGCCATTACAGACACCGGTGCATTTACAGCATCTGCCAGAATCTGCTGTCCGACACCCTTTGTCTTAAATAATCCGCCATGGCCAAGAAGACGGTCTACTTTTACGTTTTCTTTCTCAAACAGAAGGTTCAGACCAACTCTCATGGCACCAAGGCATGTATACAGATTGGTTCTCATAAAGTTTGCAAGATTAAATCTGCTTTCAGGAGAACGTACAAATAACGGACGTCCCTCTTCAAATCCTGTCATATGTTCACCTGAGAAATAGCAATAGGACAGAAGTCCGCCACAGTCAGGATCACCTTCCAGAGCTTTGTTGTAAAGAGTTCCGAACAGTTTGTTCATATCTACTTCCATGCCCATAGCTTCAGCAAACTCTTTGAATACATTGACCCATGCATTCAGATCAGAAGTACAGTTATTGGAATGAGCCATAGCTACCAGATGTCCTGATGGAGTGGTAACCATATCGATTTCTTTATACGGTCTGGAAAGTTCTTTCTCCAGAACGATCATAGCAAATACAGAAGTTCCTGCTGAAACATTACCTGTACGTACTGCAACACTGTTTGTAGCAACCATACCTGTTCCTGCATCACCTTCCGGAGGGCACATCGGAATGCCTGCCTTCAGTTTGCCTGTCACATCAAGAAGCTTTGCGCCTTCTTCTGTAAGAACACCGGCATCCTCACCTGCAACAAGTGCCTTCGGCATGATGTCACGAAGTTTCCATGAAAATCCATAAGGAGCTACCAGTTCATCAAATTTATCAACCATCTCCTGATTGTAATCAGCTTTTGTTGTATCGATTGGAAACATACCGGCTGCGTCACCGATACCCAGAACCCTCTTTCCTGTCAGTTTCCAGTGAACATAGGCCTCCAGGGTTGTGATATAGTCAATATCTTTTACATGTTCTTCACCATTGAGGATTGCCTGATACAGATGAGCAATACTCCATCTCTGAGGAATGTTGTAGTTAAACAGTTCCATCAGTTTCTCACTTGCTTCACCTGTGATGTTATTTCTCCATGTACGGAATGGTACAAGAAGTTCTCCTTCTTTGTTGAATGGCATATATCCGTGCATCATGGCACTGACACCAAATGCACCTACAGATTCAAGCTCTACATCATATTTTGCTTTTACATCCTTTGCCATATCCTGATAACAATCCTGGATACCTGTCCAGATATCATCAAGGCTATATGTCCAGACACCGTTTTCATAACGGTTTTCCCATTCATGTGCGCCGGAAGCGATTGGCTGGTTTTTATCATCTACAAGTACTGCTTTGATCCTGGTGGAACCAAACTCAATACCAAGTGCTGTTTTGTTCGCAAGAATTGCTGCTTTTGCTTCTGCTGCTCCCATTTTT
>CAKSAW010000070.1 GCA_934437695.1 uncultured Blautia sp.
ATGACTGGAAATTTTACATGGATTTAACATTCTCATGGGGATGATTTTACAAAGCATGGTTATGATGAGAAACAAGTTAAATAACCATATACTTATGAAAAGGGAAAAGGAGAATAATCATGGATTTATTCAGTATATTAACATTGATCGGAGGCCTTGCATTATTTTTGTATGGTATGAATGCAATGGGAGATGGCCTTGCGAAGGTTTCCGGCGGAAAGCTGGAGAAGATTCTTGAAAATCTTACTTCAAATCCGATAAAAGCAGTGCTTTTGGGAGCAGGAGTAACAGCAGTGATCCAGTCATCTTCAGCTACGACTGTTATGGTAGTAGGTTTTGTAAATTCAGGGATCATGAAATTATCACAGGCAGTAGGTGTGATCATGGGTGCCAATATCGGTACTACGATCACTTCCTGGATCTTAAGTCTGACAGGGATCCAGAGTGACAATTTTATTATTCAGATGTTTAAACCAACATCATTTTCCCCTGTGCTTGCGATCATTGGTGTTGTTTTCATTCTGTTTATCAACGATTCAAAGAAGAAAGATATCGGAAGTATCTTTATTGGTTTTGCAATTCTGATGTATGGTATGGATATGATGAGCTCTGCTGTAAAACCGCTTGCAGAAGTACCGGAATTTACAAGTCTGTTACTTAAATTCTCAAATCCACTGTTAGGTGTTGTAGCAGGTGCACTTCTTACAGCAGTGATCCAGTCATCTTCAGCATCTGTAGGTATCCTGCAGGCACTTTGCCTCACCGGAGCGGTGCCCTTCAGTGCTGCCATCCCAATCATTATGGGACAGAATATCGGTACCTGTATTACTGCAATCCTTTCTGCGATCGGGGCAAAGAAAAATGCAAAGCGTGCAGCAGCAGTACATCTTTATTTTAACCTGATCGGTACAGCGATTTTTATGATAGTCTTTTATCTTGTGAATGCACTGGTTGGATTTTCCTTCTTCCATCAGGCTGCAACACCGGCAGGAATTGCCATTGTTCACAGTGTGTTTAATATTGTTGCTACTATTATCCTTCTTCCTTTTGCAAAAGGACTGGAGAAACTTGCCTGTCTTACAATCAGAGACAAAAAAGAAGACGTTGTTGTTTCAGCTGAGGACAGAGAATTTATGATCCTGGAACCACGTTTCCTGGAAAAGCCGGCATTTGCAGTGGAGCAAAGCCGTAATGCAGCAAGAAAAATGGCAGAAGAATCCCACAATGCACTGTTTACAGCTCTGGATTTGGTGGATAAGTACAGCGAAGAGGGGGTAGAGTGTGTAAAAAACATGGAAGCCAAGGTTGATCGTTATGAGGATGAACTTGGAACCTATCTGGTGAAACTGAGCCACAAGGACATTTCGGAAGCAGACAGTCACAGTCTTTCAATCATGCTTCACTGTATCGGAGATTTTGAAAGGATTTCCGACCATGCAGTGAATATTATGGAATCAGCACAGGAGCTTTATGAGAAAGGGCTGAAATTTTCCGCAAATGCAAAGAAGGATCTGGAGGTGCTTGGACAGGCAGTAGAAGACATCATCAATATGGCATACAAAGTTTTTGATACGCAGGATACGCAGCTTGCAGAGAAGATTGAACCGTTGGAAGAAGTGATAGATGAGCTTTCAAAAGAAGTGAAACGTCGCCATGTACAGAGACTGCGAAATGGAGAATGTACCATTGAGATGGGATTTATCCTTTCGGACATTACCACCTGTCTGGAACGAGTGGCTGATCATTGTTCTAATATTGGTGTCTGCGTGACACAGGTGAATGAAGACCTGTATGATACGCACAGCCATCTGAATACAGTGAAAACTCATCCGGATGAGTCCTTCTATCATGAACTGGAAGATGCGCGGCTTAAATACCAGCTGTCATAAAAAAATAAAAAAAAGGAAAAGTCCGGGCACTCTGGAATATTGGGAGATGCACCGGATTTTTCATGTTACTGATTTACTCACAGCAATGGATTTTCTTGATTGGGGTAATGGAATTTGGGGAGGATACAGGGTTCAGACTTGTATAAATATAAAAAAATAAGTATACTGAAAAATAAAGAGGAGGGCAAGAACAGATGATCTATTGTGTGGAAGATGAACGTAATATCAGAGAACTTCTTATTTATACACTGGAGACAACAGGATTCAAAGCCAGAGGCTTTGGTAATGGTACTGAGCTGATGAAAGCAATTAAAGAAGAAATCCCGGAGCTTATTCTTCTGGATATCATGCTTCCGGGAGATGATGGCTATACAATCCTGGCACAGCTGAAAAGTATGTCGTCTGTGAAAGATGTTCCGGTGATCATGGTAACGGCCAAGGAAGCGGAATTTGATAAAGTAAAAGGACTGGAGGGCGGAGCAGATGATTATATTACCAAGCCTTTTGGAATGATGGAATTTATTGCCAGAGTAAAAGCTGTACTCAGACGAAGTGCACGTCAGAATGAGGACAAAGAACTGCATTATGGGGAACTTTATCTGAATGTGGGGCGCCATGAAGTGCGATATCAGGAAGAAAAGATTGAACTTACCAGGAAGGAATTTGAACTTCTTCAATATCTGATGGAAAATAAAGGTCTGGTCATGACCAGAAACCAGATCCTCTGCCATGTATGGGGATATGATTTTGACGGTGAAACAAGAACCGTGGATGTTCATGTGAGAACCTTACGGCAGAAGCTGGGTGAGGCCGGAAATCTGATAGAAACAGTCCGCGGAGTAGGTTACAGGATCGGAGAATAGGAGAAGAGATGAAAAAGAAAATATTCAGTCATACAAGTTTACTTATTATCCTATCAGTGATACTTACATTTCTGGCAGCAGGAACTGTTATGTATAACCGATATGACATATATATGAAGCAGGGCGTAAGGGATGAAGCAGCATATATTAAAACAGGTCTGGAAGAAGAGGGTGACGTTTTTCTCTCAGACAGGATCGGAGACGCTACCAGCAGCAGGATCACTCTTCTGGGAAAAGATGGTCAGGTGTTGTTTGACAGTATTGAGAATCCGGAAGAAATGGAAAATCACAGTAACAGACCGGAATTTATTGAGGCTGAGAAGCAGGGATCCGGTGAGATGGTCCGTTATTCAGACACATTATCAAAACAGACGTTTTACTATGCTGTAAAATTAACAGATGATCAGGTCCTGCGAGTAGCCAGGACTACGGACAGTCTTCTGGTAACAATGTTAACCAGTTTTCTTCTGCTTGGCGGACTGGTATGTGTGATTCTTGTGATTGAACTTTTTCTTGTACAGAAACAGACCAGAAAGCTGATAGAGCCTATTAACCGGATCAATCTGGAACATCCTCTGGAGCATGTATGCTACGAAGAATTAAGGCCATTGCTTTTTCGTCTGGACCAACAGAACAGACAAATACAGAAACAGCTGGAAGACCTTAAAAATGCAGAGAGTGTGAGAAAAGAGTTTACAGCAAATGTTTCTCATGAATTAAAAACTCCTCTTATGTCAATCTCCGGATATGCAGAGCTTATGATGAACGGAATGGTTCCGCAGGATAAGATGCAGGATTTTTCAGGAAGAATTTATCATGAGTCTGAACGGTTATCTAATCTGGTTGCAGATATTATCCAGCTTTCCAGACTGGATGAGAAAAATGGAGAAACTATGTTTGAACCTGTTGATATCAGTGAACTTGGCGAAGATGTGATCAATAATCTTCAGAATCGTGCGGCAAAGAAGAAGATAAGTCTGGAATATACAGGAAATCCTGCACAGGTTCAGGGGGTACGTCATGTATTGTATGAAATGTTTTATAACATTACAGATAATGCCATACGTTATACTTCAGAAGGTGGGATAGTTAAGGTATTTGTGGGAAAATTCAATGGAAAACCTTATTTCCGTGTGGAAGATAACGGAATAGGTATTCCGGAAAGCGAACAGCAGAGAATCTTTGAGCGTTTTTACAGAGTGGATAAAAGTCATTCCCGGGAAACAGGAGGTACAGGTCTGGGGCTTTCTATTGTAAAGCATGGCGCAGTTTTACATCATGCAAAGATACTTCTGGACAGTGAACCCGGACAGGGAACAAAGATGGAGATTTTATTTAACAACTGATAAAAAACCAGAAACGCATTACTGCAGGCAGAATGAACGGTAATGCGTTTTTGCTTTTTCTTTTTGGGGATTGACAGACAGGTGAATATTAGAGAAAATAGGATAATATAGATATGTTTTTATGCTGGCAGAGACAATGGAGGGTATTCTCAATATGAAAAAGTGGAAAAGTATTTCGACTGGAGTGAGCTGTCTTTCGATATTGCTCGCAGCAGGAATCGTTCCTGTAACAGCATCAGATGAGATCACGGAAATACCGGAACAGAGTATTGTATACTGGTCCATGTGGGAAGAAGAGGAACCACAGGCAGATGTGATCAGAGAAGCAGCAGAAGCTTACGAGGAAGCTACGGGTATTTCCGTGGAAATTCAATGGAAGGGCAGAAGGATACAGTCTCTGATCGGTCCGGCATTAGATGCAGGGGAACAGATAGACCTTTTTGATGATGACTATCAGAGAATGGTGCAGGATCACAGGGAATATCTGACAGAGCTGAAGAAGATGTCAGAGACAGTAGATTACGAAAATCATATTATGCCTGTACTGCTGGAGCAGGTAAAGAACTGGGGAAGCGGCGAGCTGCTTGCAATGCCATATCAGCCGTACATTACAGGAGTGTGGTACAACAAAGAGCTTTGGGAAGAAGCAGGCCTTACAGAGAAGGATATTCCGGATACATGGGAAGACCTGATCAAGGTATGCCGGAAGATCAGGAACAGTGACAGTGGTCTCAGTGCCATGGCCTGTGATGGCGAGTATGTAAATCTGCTGTATGGCTATCAGCTTGCCAGATATCTGGGGCAGGAGAGAGTCTGGCAGCTGATCCATGACTGTACCTGGTCTCAGACTGCTGAGGCAAAACAGGCTGCAGATGATATACGGAGATTATTCCTTGCAGGATATATGAGCAGAACTTCACCGGCAGATCATCCGGAGGGACAGGATGAAGTTGGAAATGGCGAAGCAGTGATGGTACTGCAGGGTTCCTGGACTCCAAATGAAGTGACAGAGGATACAGGTTATGATGATACCTGGGGATTTTTTCCGTGGCCTGCAGTCAAAAACGGAACAGATGGTACAGAGGGTATTATGATAGGTGCGCAGGGCTTCGGAGTAATGAAGGATTCTCAGATGAAGCAGGAAGCCTTTGATTTCGCATATTCTGTCTGCACAGGTGAAACAGATATGAAAATGACGGATATAGTGAATTCGATTCCTGCAGATACAGACAATACTCAGTGGCCGGAAATGCTGGCAGATGCAGCTTCCTATATGGGGAAAATGTCCAAGCCGTATATGTGGGCAGCAGGTCTTGAGGCAGAGCCGGATTATAAAGATCAGATACAGGCAGAGCTTCTGAAGCTTACCAGGCTGGAAGAGTCATCAGAGGAATTTATTGAAAATCTCAGCAATATGAAATAAATACAGAAGTAAGATCACCCGGCTGATAAGATAAATGAAGAATAAGGAAAATATTTAAAGAAAAGAGGAAAAATATTATGAATAAACCAGTATTAGTAGTTATGGCAGCAGGAATGGGAAGTCGTTACGGCGGACTTAAACAGATTGATCCTGTAGACAAAGAGGGACACATCATCATGGATTTCTCTGTTTATGATGCAGTAAAAGCCGGATTTCAGAAAGTGGTTTTCATTATCAAAAAGGAAAATGAAGCTGATTTCCGAAGTGC
>CAKSAW010000071.1 GCA_934437695.1 uncultured Blautia sp.
CGCGACAGAGAGAATAAGAATAAAAAGAAAGATTTTGATAAGACACAGGGTGGCGGACGCAGACCAAATCAGGGCGGATTCAACAAGAACTCCAGAATCCCTAAAGCTCTGCAGAAACCAACTCCTCAGCCTAAACAGGAAGAGAAAAAACCTGAGGTTAAGGAAATCACACTTCCGGAGAAAATGACAATCCGTGAGCTGGCAGATGCAATGAAAATGCAGCCGTCAGCAATCGTTAAGAAACTTTTCATGCAGGGAATGATGGTTACTGTAAACCACGAGATCGACTTTGAGAAAGCTCAGGAAATTGCGCTGGAATACGATATCATTGCAGAGCCGGAAGAAAAGGTAGATGTTATCGAAGAACTCCTTAAAGAGGATGAAGAAGATGAAAAAGACATGGTTCCAAGACCACCTGTAGTCTGTGTTATGGGTCATGTTGACCATGGTAAAACATCTCTTCTGGATGCCATCCGTAAGACTAATGTAACACGCGGAGAGGCCGGCGGTATCACACAGCATATCGGTGCTTCTGTAGTAGAGGTTAATGACCAGAAAATCACATTCCTGGATACACCGGGACATGAAGCTTTTACAGCTATGCGTATGCGTGGTGCAAACTCTACAGACATTGCAGTTCTGGTAGTAGCAGCAGATGATGGTGTTATGCCACAGACAGTAGAAGCTATCAGCCATGCAAAGGCAGCAGGTGTTGAGATTATTGTTGCGATCAACAAAATCGATAAACCAAGTGCAAATATCGAACGTGTAAAACAGGAGCTTTCTGAATATGAATTGATTCCTGAAGACTGGGGCGGAAGTACTATTTTTGTTCCTGTTTCAGCACACACAGGAGAGGGAATCGATACTCTTCTTGAAATGATCCTTCTTACAGCAGAAGTATGTGAATTAAAGGCAAATCCGAACCGTTCTGCAAGAGGTCTTGTAATTGAGGCCCAGCTTGATAAAGGTAAAGGTCCGGTTGCGACTATCCTTGTTCAGAAAGGTACACTTCATATCGGAGACTTTATTGCAGCAGGAGCATGCAATGGTAAGGTTCGTGCAATGATGGATGACAAAGGACGCAGGATCAAAGAAGCAGGTCCTTCTACTCCTGTGGAGATTCTGGGACTTGGCGATGTGCCAAATGCAGGTGAAATTCTTCTTTCCTTTGACAGTGATAAAGAAGCTAAGAACTTTGCCGGTGCATTTGTATCTGAGAATAAGAACCGTCTTCTTGAGGAGACGAAAGGTAAATTATCTCTGGATAATCTCTTTGACCAGATTCAGGCAAGCGATCTGAAGGAACTTCCTCTTATTGTCAAAGCAGACGTTCAGGGATCTGTAGAAGCTGTAAAACAGAGTCTGACCAAGCTTTCCAACGAAGAAGTAGTTGTAAAAGTGATCCATGGTGGTGTTGGTGCTGTCAATGAGTCTGATGTCAGCCTTGCTGCCACATCAAATGCTATCATTATCGGATTTAATGTTCGTCCTGATGCAACAGCAAAACAGCTTGCTGAGCAGGAAGGCGTGGATCTTCGTCTGTACAGAGTTATCTATCAGGCAATCGAAGATGTGGAAGCTGCAATGAAGGGTATGCTTGATCCTGTATTTGAAGAGAAGGTAATTGGTCATGCAGAGGTACGTCAGCTGTTCAAGGCATCCGGCATTGGTACGATCGCAGGAAGCTACATTCTGGACGGTGTCTTCCAGAGAAACTGTAAGGTTCGTATTTCCAGAGAGGGCGAGCAGATCTTCGAAGGTGAACTTGCATCCCTGAAGAGATTTAAAGACGATGTTAAGGAAGTAAAGACAGGATACGAATGTGGTCTTGTATTTGACGGATTTAACGATGTCAAAGAAGAAGATAAGGTAGAAGCTTATATCATGGTAGAGGTACCGAGATAGTAAGCTGATAAACAGTAACGGTAAATACAGGTGCGCGATTCATGGTGTTACGTACAGCGTGGCGCGCACCTTGTTTGTAGATATATAGGAGTGAAACTTAAAATGAGAAAAAACAGTATTAAGAATACCCGGATCAATGGCGAGGTTCAGAAAGAACTCAGTACCATTATCCGCAATGAGATCAAGGACCCGCGTATTCATCCAATGACCTCTGTCATGGCTGTAGAAGTGGCTCCTGATCTGAAAACCTGTAAGGCATACATCAGCGTTCTGGGAGAGAAAGAAGCAAAAGAGGCAACTATCAAAGGGCTTAAAAGTGCAGAAGGCTATATCAGACGCCAGCTTGCACGTAATCTGAATCTGAGAAATACACCGGAGATCCGTTTCATCCTGGATGAATCGATTGAATATGGTGTAAATATGTCAAAACTTATTGATGATGTTACCAGAAAAGATAACTCCCATAAACCGGCTGAGGAGCAGGAAGAAAATTAAGAGGGTGAGAACATGAAAAATATTGCGGAAATACTGGAAGGTGTGAAGACAATGGGAATCGGCGGACATATCCGTCCGGATGGTGACTGCGTTGGTTCCTGTATGGCGTTATATTTATATGTAAAAACCTATTATCCGGAAATTCAGGTGGATGTTTACCTGGAAAATCCAAAACCTGTTTTCGGACATATTGACTGTATGGATGAGATCAGAACAGAACTGGACGGTGACAGAGAGTATGATCTTTTTGTTACCTGTGATGTGAGTTCCAGAGACAGACTTGCACTTGCAGGTCCGTACTTTGATACAGCAAAAAAGACAGTATGCATTGATCATCATGTCAGCAATCCTGGATTTGCACAGATCAATCATATAAGAGGAGAAGTCAGCTCTGCATGCGAAGTCCTTTACGGACTGCTCGACCCTGAGAAGGTGATCCGTACTATTGCAGTACCGATCTATACGGGAATGGTTCATGATACAGGAGTGTTCCAGTATTCTTCAACTTCACCGGAAACCATGCGTATTGCAGGGGAACTGATGAAAACAGGGTTTAATTTCAGCAGGATCATAGATGAGTCCTTTTATCAGAAAACGTATGTCCAGAATCAGGTGATGGGACGTGTCCTTGCAGAAAGTATCATGCTTCTGGATGGAAAATGTATTGTGGGATACCTTAAGAAAAAGGACATGGAGTTCTATGGTGTGGATGGCAAAGATCTGGATGGCATTGTCAGCCAGCTCCGCCTTACAGAGGGAGTAGAGGTTGCAATGTTTCTCTATGAACTGGAGACGCAGTCCTTTAAGGTTTCCCTGCGTTCCAATGGAAACGTGGATGTGAGTAAGGTTGCCGTATATTTTGGCGGCGGCGGACATATGAGAGCAGCGGGATGTGATCTCCAGGGCTCTGTATATGATGTGATCAACAATGTGACAGCGCAGATATATAAACAGTTTCAGGAGCTTGAGGTCTGATGGATGGAGTAATTGTGATCCGTAAGGAAAAAGGATTTACTTCCCATGATGTGGTGGCAAAGCTGCGAGGTATTCTTCATATGAAGAAAATCGGACATACAGGAACTCTTGATCCTGATGCAGAAGGGGTACTCCCGGTGGCTCTGGGAAAGGCTACCCGTCTGGTGGATATGATTACAGATAAAGAGAAGACTTACGAGGCAGTGATGCGTCTGGGGGTTGTCACAGATACCCAGGATATGAGTGGAACGGTTCTTTCGCAGACAGAGGATATTTCGGTCACAGAAGAGGAACTTCGTACAGTGATCGGATCTTTTGTGGGAGATTATATGCAGGTGCCCCCTATGTACTCGGCACTGAAGGTCAATGGAAAGAAGCTTTATGAGCTTGCAAGGGAAGGCAAGACTGTAGAGCGTAAAGCCAGACCTGTGCATTTTTATGAGATAGAGATTCTTGATATTGATTTTCCACTGGTCCGTTTCTGTGTAACCTGCAGTAAAGGAACCTATATCCGCACTTTATGCCATGATATTGGAGAAAAGCTGGGCTGTGGAGCTGCCATGGAAACACTTCTGAGAACAAAAGTGGGCAGATTTACTCTGGATGATGCTATTACTCTGGCACAGGCAGAAGAGGCAGTGCAGGCAGGGGAGATTGAGAGTAAGGTAGCTGGCATTGAACAGATCCTTGCAGAGTACCCGCGTGTATGCTGCACAGAAGCAGGGGACAGACTTCTGGCTAATGGAAATCCTCTGGTACAGGCGCTGGTCAGTGCAGAAGAAAAAGGCGGCTGGATCCGTATGTGCAGCAGCCAGGGGAATTTTGCCGGAGTTTATCAGTGGGATGAAAAGAGAGACAGATATTTCCCTGTAAAAATGTTTTAGGAGACACCATGGAATATTTAAGGATTGAAAATGATTTTCCCAGAATTTCACACAGTGCGGTAACACTTGGGAAGTTTGACGGCATACACCGTGGACATCAGAAACTGGTTGAGAAAATTATTGAGCAGAAACAGGAAGGGGCACAGGCAGTTGTGCTTGCACTTGGAACTGCCTCAAGAACAATCCTCACAAAGGAAGAGAGATGCCGTGTTCTGGAAAAGATGGGTGTGGATGTATTGCTGGAATGTCCGCTCACAGACAAAATACGGCATATGAAAGCTGAGAATTTTATAAAAGAAATACTGATAGGAGACCTGCAGGCTTCCTATGTGGCAGTTGGAGAGGATTTCCGTTTTGGCTATGAACGGAAAGGAACCCCTGCCATGCTGAAAGAGTTCGGAAAGAAATACGGATTTCACACAGAGATCCTGCCAAAAGAGATGGATGGGCGCCGTAAAATCAGCAGTACCTTTGTAAGGGAAGAACTGAACAGAGGAAATATGGAAAAATTCCATTTTCTTATGGGTACAGATTTCTCAGTGGAAGGGATAGTTGAACATGGACGTGGGATGGGACATAAATATCTTCTTCCCACTACAAACCTGATCCCGCCGGCTGAGAAACTGATGCCTCCAAACGGGGTTTATATTACGGAATCTCATTTTAAAGACAGGACTTATCAGGGAATCACCAATGTAGGACATAAACCTACAGTTGGCGGTGAAAAATTTATCGGTGTGGAGACATACCTGTTTGACTGTGATGAAGATCTGTATGGAGAATACTGTAAAGTAGATTTTAAAAAATTCCTCAGACCTGAGCAGAAATTTTCTTCTCTGGAAGCGCTGAAAGCACAGCTGGAGAGGGACGCTGTGAAAGGAAAGGAATATTTTAAAACTTTATTGTAACTTTATAAAAAAAGAGGTTTACACACCAGAAGCAATGTGCTATACTAACCAAGGTGAATTTAGCCCATGTTCAGGGACAGGACACTCCGACCATCTCTTAATATGCGGCGATCAATCAATAATAATCATAAGAATACAGGAGGAAATCAAAAATGATTTCAAAAGAAAAGAAAGCAGCGATCATGAAAGAATATGCAAGAACTGAAGGCGACACAGGATCACCGGAAGTACAGGTAGCAGTTCTTACAGCAAGAATTCAGGAACTTACAGAGCATTTACAGAGCAACCATAAAGATCATCACTCCAGACGTGGTCTTCTGAAAATGGTAGGTCAGAGACGTGGACTGTTAGCTTACCTGAAGAAAACAGACATCGAAAGATACCGTGCACTGATTGAAAAATTAGGCTTAAGAAAATAATAGCCTTTTAGTATGCGGAAGGGGGCGGATTTCCATCCGCCTCCCTTTTTATGTGACAGGAGTTATTTCCGAGACTACTGAAAAGATTATTTTATAAAAATAACTGAAAAAGTAGTTTTTTCAGTTGTTTCGGACTCCTGTTTTAGAGCGTGTTTGA
>CAKSAW010000072.1 GCA_934437695.1 uncultured Blautia sp.
GATATGATCTGCTGTATGGGTAATACCTGCATATCGGGGAATAATAGAAAGACCGATCAGGAGACCTGTCAGTCCTCCGGCAATAATGAAACCGGAACATAATCCTGTAAATCCGAGAAAAATCTGTTGTAACATAACTGCCTCCTTTGTGATATGTATTATGTCGGAAATACAAAAAAATATGCGTTGATCTTAAAGAATGTATGAATAACTGTACTTTTGGAGAGAGAAATAGTATAATGACTGTAAATAATGAGTGGTAGGAGGTTTTTGTATGCCGGATGCTTTTTCCAGAATGGAAACATTACTTGGCAATGCAGGAGCTGACAGGCTGAGCAGAGCAAGGATTGCTGTTTTTGGACTTGGCGGAACCGGTTCTTATGCTGCTGAGGCACTGGCCAGATGTGGGGTGGCGAGTCTTACACTTGTGGATAATGGAATCGTATCAGTTACTGATATTAACAGACAGTTATATGCGTTGCGGTCTACTGTTGGCAGAAGTAATGTTCAGATCGCTAAAATGAGGATCAGAGATATTGATGAGAATATTCTGGTACACACATATGAAACATTTTATAACAGTGAAACAGCGGGAATGTTTGATCTCAAGAATTATGATTATATTGTAGATGCGATGAATACGGTAGAATCCAAGGTGTTGCTGATCGTCAATGCGAAGAACAGTGGTACGCCTGTTATATCCTGCATGGATACAGAGAACAGACTGGACCCGTCAAGGTTGGAAATTATGGATATTTCCAGAAGCAGCGTATCTTCTGTTGCAAAACAGATTAAAAAGGAATTGCGCAGACAGGGGATACGGAGAGTAAAGATTCTCTGTTCCAGAGAAAAGACAGCAGATGTGCAGATGCGAGGAAGTATTTCTTTTGTTCCGGGTACTGCGGGGATGCTGATCGCAAGTGCAGTGGTCAGAGATCTGATCGGAAAATCTGACAGAATGACAAAACGTAATAAATATAGAAAGATAGAGGAATGAAATCTGTGAATCAGAATGTAATAGAGAAATTTAATAATCTGCTTGGAGAAGAGAGGGTTAAAGTAAACGAACCGATGAAACGTCATACGACATTTCGAATCGGCGGTCCGGCAGATTACTTTTTGATGCCTTCTTCAGAAAAAGAATTGAAGGGGATCATTGAAATATGTAAAAGTGAAGAGCTTCCATATTTTATTCTGGGAAATGGAAGTAATCTTCTGGTGAGCGATAAAGGATACAGGGGTGTTATTGTCCAGCTTTACAAAAATTATGGTGATATTGCGGTAAAGGGAGATGAGATCCATGCAAGTGCCGGAGCCTTGCTGTCACAGATTGCAGCAGCAGCAAGAAATTCATCTCTGACAGGATTTGAATTTGCAGGAGGAATCCCAGGCACATTAGGCGGTGCTGTTGTTATGAATGCAGGAGCCTACGGTGGTGAGATGAAAGATGTACTGAAAGAAGTGACAGTTATGACTGCTGAGGGCGAGATCCTTACTCTTCCTGCAGAGAAACTGCAAATGGGATATCGCACAAGTATTGTGAAAACAAAAGGCTATCTGGTGCTTGGTGCAGTGATTGCTCTCAGACAGGGAGCCCAGGAAGCAATAAAGGAGAGAATGAAGGAACTGACAGAACAGAGAGTAAGTAAGCAGCCTCTTGAGTTTCCAAGTGCAGGAAGCACATTTAAACGTCCTGAAGGGTATTTTGCAGGAAAACTGATCATGGATGCAGGTCTGCGTGGATATCAGACAGGCGGTGCACAGGTTTCGGAAAAGCATTGTGGATTTGTGATTAACAAAGAAGATGCAACTGCAGCAGATGTATGCAGACTGATCAGGGATGTGCAGAATAAGGTTAAGGAGCAATTTGGCGTAACTCTTGAGACAGAAGTGAAGTTTCTTGGAGAGTTTGACTGAATATAAAGTGACAGGAGATAAGAGATGCGTTTTGTGATAGTTACAGGAGTATCAGGTGCAGGAAAAACAGCTGCATTAAAAATGCTGGAGGATGCAAACTATTTTTGCGTGGACAATCTTCCTATTCCTTTACTGGAAAAATTTGCATCACTGATGCCGGAGATACATGGTGAAGATGTACAGAATGTTGCCCTGGGGATCGATGCAAGAAGTGGCCGTTCCCTGGATGAGCTGGAGATTGTTCTGGACAAAATGAAGAAAGCAGGATATGATTTTGAAATCCTGTTTTTAGATGCTCAGGACAGCGTTCTGGTTAAACGCTATAAAGAAACACGCAGAAGTCATCCGCTGGCAATGGGTGGAAGAGTGGATGACGGAATCAGACTTGAGAGAGAGAAGATGCGTTTTCTGAAAGAACACGCAGATTATATTATTGATACCAGTTATCTTCTCACAAGAGAGCTGAAACAGGAGATTGACAAAATTTTTGTGGACGACAAGGAATTCTGCAATATGATGATCTCTGTATTATCGTTTGGGTTTAAATATGGGATTCCGGCAGATGCTGACCTTGTTTTTGATGTGCGTTTTCTGCCAAATCCATATTATGTAGATGAACTCAGACCACTGACAGGGCTGGATAAGAGGGTCTTTAATTATGTAATGGACTGTGATACTGCAAAGACATTTGCTGATAAGCTGGAGGATATGATAAATTTTCTTATCCCAAATTATGTGAAAGAGGGAAAGACTAATCTGGTGATCGCGATTGGATGTACAGGAGGCAAGCATCGATCTGTTACACTTGCGAGAGAACTTTATTCTCGACTTTCCAGGAATACAAAATACGGATTCAGGCTGGAACACAGAGATGTGGAAAAAGACCGCCTGGTAAAGAAACATGGAGGATGATACAGGAAAGATGTCTTTTTCAGGGATGGTGAAGGAAGAACTTTCTGGACAGATCGGGTCAGCCAGACATTGCAGAATGGCGGAACTGGCGGCAATTTTATGCTCCTGCGGTAAAATAGAAGATTTTTCCGGGGAAAGTAAGCTGAAGATCCAGACGGAAAATGAAGCAGTTGCAAGAAAGTGCTTTACATTATTACGAAAAACATTTAATATAGAGAAAGAAGTATCTGTACGTGAAAACAGTCACCTGAAGCGGGTGAAGATATATGTGATCGAAATATCTGATCCTGAAGAAATCCAGGTAATTCTTCAGGCACTGAAACTTGTCGCGGACAGTATGGACCACGGTGCGCTTGTGTTGTCAGATATGCTGGTAGTACAGCAGAATTGCTGCAAACGGGCGTTTATCAGGGGGGCTTTTTTAGCATCGGGCTCGATCAGTGATCCGGAGAAGGGGTATCACTTTGAAATCGTATGTTCTGATGTGAGAAGAGCAGAGCAGTTACAGACAATCATCCGCAGCTTTTCAGTAGATGCCAAGATCGTACAGCGCAAGAAATCACATGTGGTCTATGTGAAGGAAGGCGCTCAGATTGTTGACATGCTTGCTGTTATGGAGGCTAATGTAGCATTGATGGACCTGGAGAACATCCGTATACTGAAGGAAATGAGAAATTCAGTAAACAGAAAAGTTAACTGTGAAACTGCGAATATTAATAAAACAGTAAATGCAGCTGTCAAGCAGATGGAGGATATTAAGCTGATCCAGCAGAAAATGGGATTTGAACAGCTTAATGAGGGACTTGCACAGATTGCAAAACTCCGGATGCAATATCCGGAAGCTACACTAAAAGAATTAGGAATGATGTTAAGCCCGCAGGTGGGCAAATCGGGAGTCAATCACAGGCTGAGAAAGCTGAGTGTAATGGCTGACGAACTGCGGGAAAAACAAGGAGGAGAATTATTATGATCAAAAAACCAATCACCATTAATTTATCCACAGGTTTAGAAGCGCGTCCGGTAGCACAGCTGGTACAGGTGGCTAGCCAGTTTAACAGTGAGATTTATGTAGAGATTGGAAAGAAGCGTGTAAATGCAAAGAGCATCATGGGAATGATGACCCTTGGACTTGATGCAGGAGAAGAGATTACTTTATCTGCAAATGGTGATGATGAGGAAGCTGCTATGGCAGGCATTGAACAGTATTTAAGCAATCAGTGATTACAGTGTTCTTAAGATCAGCAAACACATCCGGAAGGGAAGACCGCTTTCTGGATGTGTTTTGTCGTGTTATAGGGGATTAGACGTTGACCGTAAGAATAAAACAGGGTATAATGAGCGAAAAGAATAGAAATGAGGAGCGTAACAGATGTCGAAATTTTTGAAATTTATTGTACATTTTATAGTGATATGCACCATTGTCTGTGTTGTCGGGCTGGCAGTTCCACCTTTCTTTGGGATTACGACGGAGATCATGGATGATTCCGGCAAGGAAACAAATCTGCCAATGGGGTCAGTTACTTATGCAATCCCGGTAAAAACAGAGGAGGCGGTGATTGGCGATTTCATTCTGTATCAGAGCGATTCAAAAGCATACCGTTATATGATCACGGAAATGGACAGGAAAAATAACATTTTTAAAGTAATAGATTCAGTTGATAAAAATGCAGAGCCTATTGCTGTTGAAGTGAAGGATTATATTCCTAAGGTTGTTATCACTGTTGGATATGCAGGATATCTTCTTCTTGCAACAGAGAGTATAGAAGGTCTTATTATTCTTGGGCTTGCTGTTCTTTTTCTTATAATTCTTTACATAGTTGCAGAACTCCTGAAAAAAGAACCTCAGGATGATTATGATGAAGCGGACACAGAACCCGGATATGTTAAGAGTAAGAAGGAACTTAAAAGGGAAGAGAAAGCAAGAGAGAAACGATATAAAGAAGAAGAACGTCAGATAAAGAAAGAAGAGAGAGCCCGCAAAAAAGGAAAATCTCCTGAGAGAAAGAAAATAAAGACAGGTGGATTTGTGGATGAGATCTATGAGGATGACCTGGAACCGGAAAGACCTGAACAGCCTACAGCAGTTCAGGCTGCAACAAGTGAAGCCCATGAACTTCTGAGAAAAGAGATTGCAGCAGCTACAGCAGATGAGCCGGTAAAACAGGAGGAACCTGTACAGACAGTGACTCAGACAAATGATATGCAGCTCGAGGCTGTTTCCGGAAAAACAGAAGTGATCGTTCCTCAGGTAAAGGAACAACTGAGACAGATGATGAATGATTCAGACAGAAAACCTGTAGAGGCGGAAGAGACAGAGGAGGAGGCACCGGCAGAGATCAGGCGTATGGTTATCCCTGCATGGTCAGCTGCGCAGATTGCTGAGACAGCCAAAAATCAGGGAGATGCTCCTGATATTGTGAGAGATGATGTGACTAAGGTTACATTATTTGATTATTCTGATATTATTGCAGATGAGAAAACTGTTTATCCGCAGAGTCAGACTGATGAAGAATAAAATAACAGAATGAGAATGCCGGATCTTGAAGATGCAATGGCAGATAAGATGATGAAAGAACGTGTTTCTTCCTATATAATATAGAAGGAACACGTTTTTTCTATATTATATAGGGAGATTATTATTGTCGGAACAGGGAGTGGGCAGGCGGTTATAAATATTGTACAGAATCAAATACAAAAAAATAATAAAAAAAGTGAAAAAAACACTTGCATTTTTCTAAACAGTCGTGTATACTCTCAATTGTTGTGACATTGATAGCAATGAAGCGCGAGGTTGCTGCCAGACAGATGGCAGGTTTTCCGTGGAGCGAATGTCAA
>CAKSAW010000073.1 GCA_934437695.1 uncultured Blautia sp.
TTGTATTTTCGTTCTCAGTGGTGGTTATGGTAAGCCTGTCTTTTGAAAAGATTTTCCAGGCTGTGGGCAGAATGAAGCTGACAATGGTCAGTCTGATGATCGGTTGTATTTCCAATATTATCCTGGATCCGCTGCTGATTTTCGGAGTGGGAATTTTTCCGGAAATGGGGATCAGAGGTGCTGCGCTGGCAACTGGTCTTGGACAGGTATTTACAGTTATTGTATATCTGATCGCATATAAGAAATGCAGCATGCCAGTAGAAATCAGCAGAAAATATTTGAAGCTTAACAGGAACCTGGATGGGAAGCTATATATGGTAGGGATTCCTGCAATTCTGAATATTGCCCTGCCATCAGTTCTGATTTCTTTTTTGAATCAGATATTGTCTGCTTTTTCCGGAAGTTATGTAGTGGTTCTGGGAATCTATTATAAGCTTCAGACTTTTTTATATCTGCCTGCAAGTGGCATTGTTCAGGGAATGCGTCCACTGATAGGATATAATTACGGAGCAGGGGAAGTAAAGAGGGTAAAGAAGCTTTTCGGACTATCTGCCTGTCTGAACGGGATGATCATGCTGGCAGGAACGATCATCTGTTTTGCGTTATCCGGATCATTGATGGGAATGTTTACTGAGAATCCGGAAACTATAAGACTTGGCACTACGGCATTGCGGATCATCAGTATTGGATTTATTCCATCTGCTATTTCTGTTACAGCTTCAGGAGCATTAGAAGGACTGGGCAAAGGTACCCAGTCCCTGGTGATTTCGTTATTAAGATATATTATAGTGATTATTCCGGCAGCATATCTGCTGTGCTTCTGGGCAGGTCCGGGAGCTGTGTGGAATGCTTTCTGGATCTGTGAAGTTACAACAGCAGTGGCAGTCTGCATTGGCATTAAATACTGCAGCGTTTTTCCAGATGCCGGCTGATCAGGAGCAGAAATACAATTGTAGAGAGGACAGAACTGATACCGTCAGCTACAGGTTCTGCAAAAAATGCAGCTTTTGCACCAAAGAAAACAGGCAGGATAATAGCGCTGAGGACAAAAAGTGATTTTCTTGTCACTGACAGTGCAAGTCCTGTTTTGGGGCATTCAAGGGCAGTAAGTCCATCAACGAAAACATACTGGAAGCTCAAAGGTATGATCATCAGCGTATAGGTATGGATCGCCCACACAGAGAAACTGATATATTGAGGATCCGATGTGAATAGCAGAACAAAGTACCGGGGGATAAGCCTTGAGAGAAGAAACATAAGGGTGGTAAAGATAAGCATTAGCTTCAGAATATTTCTCTCTGCATCTTTGACTCTGTCTGCACGCTTTGCACCGTAGTTATAGCTCAGGATCGCCTGGGTGCCGCCGCTGATCCCTAACATAGGAGAGGTGATCAGAAGCATATAGCTCTGTGCGATCGTTGCACAGGTGATAAACATATCTCCCTGAGCCTCACCACCGTATTTCTGGAGGACTGTATTCATAAGGATCAGGATCAGACTGTCAGTGGCAAGGATCAGAAAAGGGGAAAAACCCAGAGAAATGATCCTGCCAATGACTTTCAGATCGTACTGCCCAAATGTGATTCTTACAGGAACTTTTTTTCCAAACAGAAATTTCATGGCAAAAATGCAGGACAGGATCTGTGAGATCACAGTTGCAATAGCTGCTCCGGCGATACCCATATGGAAACCAAAGATAAACACGGGATCTAACAGGATATTGCATCCTGCACCGATCAGAACCGTAAACATTCCTACAAGTGGAAATCCCTGACAGTTAATAAAGTAATTCAGGCCTGTAGCCATCAGCGCAAAAAAAGTACCGGCAGTGTAAATGGTCAGATAAGTGTTGGCATATGGAAAAGTAGCCCCACTTGCACCAAACCACATAAGCAGCCGGTCTTTTAACAAAAGGAAGCTGACAGTCAGCAGAACAGAGAAAATACTGAGCATAAGAAAAGAATTTGACAGTACCTGTTCTGCTTTTTTTGTGTTTTTTTCACCCATCCGGATTCCCATGGTAATGGAACCGCCGATTCCTACCAGTGTACCAAATGAAGTGAGAAGTGTGACAATAGGCCCGCATACTCCTGCGCCTGCCAGGGCAAGTGTGCCGTGTCCGGCAATATGTCCGATATACATTCTGTCGATGATACTGTAAAGTACATTGACAAACTGTGCTGTCATTGAAGGGACGGCAAGCTGGAGGACCAGAGTGCGTATGGGAGCCTTGCCAAGATCTGCTGTTGTGTTCATTGCTTATTTCCTCATCCGTTCGAAAGGGACTGCCACGCCTGTCTGCGCAGCAGTCCCTGATTTTTTTTATAAAATTAAAATTTTGTTGCTTATCTTATTGTGTGAATTCAGGCAGCATCTGCTGCTTCATCAGTCTCTGTATATGTATCGGTATCTGCTGAAGAACTTCCACCACTGAGAATATAAGTGACAACCTCATCCGGAACACCGGCCGCGGACAGATTCTCCATGATCGAAGTAAAATCGAGAGTGGCTGCATAATCATTCATATCCTCATCATTGGATGCATCGCAAACATCCTTAAGAGATGCCAGATCCGGGATATCAACAGTCTCTCCTGCACCGGAGGTAATACTGAGTGTGCCAAGAGTGCTGCCTGCACTTTCTACAGAGAGTGCAACAGAGCCGGAGGTCTTTTCAGAACTCAGATCTAATACAAGTGCAAA
The DNA here is from genome assembly GCA_934437695.1 of uncultured Blautia sp. Lineage (GTDB taxonomy): Bacteria > Bacillota > Clostridia > Lachnospirales > Lachnospiraceae > Blautia_A. The sequence continues at coordinate 2,703 of CAKSAW010000073.1, forward strand.
ATTCTCAAGCATTGCAAGAGAATCATCTTCTGTATCACCTGCAGGGAAGGTGATAGTGTAGTTTCCGTTTAAATAACCTTCCTTAATGGAAGCTGTGTCATAATCCTTTACTTCAATAACAGATAAAACAGTACCTCCAGTGGAAAATTCATAGGTTCCATTTAATTTATCACCATCGATCTGACCGGAACCGGACAGTACATAGTCGGATTCATCGTCAGGTGTGAAAGAAAGAAGGTAACCAAAGTCGGAACCATTTTCCGGCATCTGCCATGTCAGGACAGGTGTATCTGTATCATTTTCGTGGAGACTGATCTCACGGCCGGCGATCCTGCCATTTTCGTCTACCCAGATCCTGGTGGAGATATAAGACTCATCAGAGTCGTCTGTATCTGTATTTTTCAGAGCATCAAGACCTGTATCTATACTTTCAGTGAAGCTGTCATACAGGTTTTCACCGTCTGAAAGCTTTTCAGACCAGGAATCAAGAAGCTTTTTGATATCTTCATCTGATTTAGCTGCTTCCAGAATGTCAGTACCGGTTTTTATGGCATCTGCAGCTGAGATCTGTCCTTCATATACAGTACATTCCTGACTGATATCACCGGCTGTAAGAGTGGCCTGACTGCCATCCACCTCTGTCAGATTATCAAAGAGCATGGAACCGTATTTATCCAGAAGTGTCTCTACAACAGCTGCCTCTGGCATGGAAGCTGACAGATCAGACATCAGGGAAGCTGACAGGCTGAGACTCTCGGAATAAGCAGATGCAAGACTGTCTGCATCTGCAGGAATATCTGCATTTTCAATATCTTCTTCTATAGTAGCTGTCTGCTGTTCAGTGGCTTCTTTCAGGTTGGTTTTTAAATATTTATCGGAAAGCTCAGGGATACGCATATAGATATCCTGGGTTTCCGGGTCAAGATAATATTCCAAAGTGCAGACCAGATTATCATTGAGGAGAACTTTCATAAGAGTTCCTGTCTGTCCGTCTGCGAAAGTACTTGTAGTGGAGAGAGTGATATCATTCATCCAGGAAACATCAAAAGGTGCGATAAATCCCAGAAGAGAACGTCCGGAATCTTCAAGTTTCAGAGAAATATCACCCTGAACTCCGGAAATGAGAGACTGGCTTTCTTCCAGAGATGTTGCATAGGCACCGGCCATGTCCTTTACTTTTTCAGACCATGCGTTTTTTTCGATGGAGGAGTAGCTGTCTGCAGCATATACTGCAGAAGAAAGTGCAGCAGCACTTAAAAGGCCGGCTGTACAGATGGCAGTTGCTTTTTTTAACCATTTTTTCTTTGTTTTCATAAAGACACCCCCTTATGTTCTTTAAAAAATCTTATGTGATGATAGTGTATTTCAGGACATTCTTTTTCTGAAGAAATTTCTGACATACATATCGGGCTGAAAGATCAACTTAAGACAATTTTACCAGATATATATATAAAAAGCTATATTTTTTCGACAATATGTGAAAAAATATTGGTTTGTACAGAAAAACTCAGAATATTCTTATGTATCAGTGAACAAGGGTGTTACGGATGAAGCATTTTGAGAAATTCATCCATGGCTCTGCTGATATAACGTCCTTTTTTCCAGTAGAAATATACATTTCTGCTGCAGGTATTTCCGGGAAGCTTGTAGAATACAAGCTCTGGATTTACAGGTACACGGGAGAGAAGCATATCTCCTATAAAGGTGATCCCCATACCTAAACAGGTAATATTATAGGCAGTCATCTGCTGGTCCAGCTGGAATGCGATATCAGGGAAAAAATGGTTCTCCTGACAGATATTCAGGGCGCGTTTTCCTGTATCATTGTCATTTTTCAGAAAAATAAAAGGTTCTGCTGCAAAAGAATGCAGGGGAACTGCAGGGATCTTCTCAGAGAGAAAACTTCTGTTCCGGATTTTTTCTATGGGAATCTGGTAATCTGTAAGTCTTTTATTTATGGAAAAACTCTTTGGAACCACCAGAAGAAGCTGTTCTCTCTGGTAAATGGTCTGATCAAAGCTGCGTTCGTCCAGACTGCAGTTATCGATCATAAAGTCAAGCTTTCCGGTCTGAAGAAGATGGGAGAGATTGGCAGTGCTTTCTTCTGTAAGAGATATTTTTATAAGTGGATATTTCCGGGAAAAATCTGCGATAAGGGGTGGCAGTACCCAGGAAGAAAAGAAATTACTGCCTCCGATATTCAGAACTCCGGTTTTCAGTTCGCCCCAGTCAAGGATAAAGTCCTGAAAATTCTTTTCGATACCCATGATATGCTCCACTGCCTGGATATATCTTTCGCCGCATTCTGTCAGCTGAAGGGGTTTGGTACTGCGGTCAAAGACAGGATAACCGATCCGTTTCTCAATTCTTTTTACATTGGCGCTGAGAGAAGGCTGGGAGATAAACAGATTGGCAGCAGCCCTGGAAAAGCTTTTTTCTTTATATACTTCATAGATATATTCCATTCCCTGAAACATAAAAGTAATCCTCCTGACATGAATATAACTTTAAGACTATATAAGTTATAAAAATATATGTATTTGATTATATTATAGCAGGCATCTATAATGAGGACAACAGGAACAAAATACTTCTTGAAATTGGGGGATTCATAAGATGAGCGAAAACAAAAAAGTGGATTATCGTGTAGAAAGAGATTCTATTGGTGCAAAGGATGTTCCGGAAAATGTATATTACGGGGTACAGTCACTGCGTGCAGCAGAAAATTTTCATATTACAGGTTTAAATATGCATCCGGAAATCATCAACAGTCTTGCATATATCAAAAAGGCAGCAGCAATTACAAACTGTGAGATAGGACTTCTTGACAAGAAAAAGGCAAGTGC
>CAKSAW010000074.1 GCA_934437695.1 uncultured Blautia sp.
GTATTTATTTAGCTGCTTTATCTTTCTTAAATCTTGCGAAGAAACCTTTCTTCTTAGGTGCAGGTGTCTGAAGGGAACCACGGATTCCTTTTACACCTACGATGTAAAGACCGCTTACTTCAGCCTTGATCTCTTTTTTGACAGGGATCAGATCGAAAATCTTCTCATCTGCGATCATGATCGCAATCTTCGGTCCGACCTTAGCTTTAACGATCGGAAGTTTGGAACGGCGCATAAGCTTAGGTGTCTGATCAATTACCATCTGAGGAAGTCCGGATTCTTTCAGTGGCATCCTCTTTTTATCGATAACCAGCATGGAAACGGTTTGTTTTGTTGCATCAATCTGAGCCTGCTGTTCTTCCTGTTTCTTCTGGGCTTTTTTGCCGAAGAAATATAAACCGATCAGTGCAGCGATCAGGATAACAAGAATGACCAGAAGGACTATTGTTACTGTACTCATTTGCATCCTCCCTAATGTATGTGTTTTCACAGAGACTGCCGTGGAAGGACAGTCCATTGCATAAGGTTTATTCTATCATTAAATAAGGCAAAACGCAATTGTTAAAAAAGAATTAATGGATGGAAAGCTGTAGAAATTTGCATTATTACAGGTTATAATTGTGGTAAAAACATTTTTACAGAATGTAATCACGATGTGTGGTTATAATAGGATTGTGATATGAGGATTGTAGTCCGAAATTCAGATGATAAAAGGAGAAAAATATGAGCGAGTTAAAGCCTGAATCTGAGAATACAGAGGAGAGACTTTCGGATAAGGAAGAAGTAAATACAGAAGAGACAAATAATGCAGATGAGGATTTCTTTTATGATGATAATGAGGCCTATGAAGTCCGCAGAGCAGCCAGAATTGAACGCCGGAATAAGATGCGCCGCAGAAAAAAAAGACTGCGTATTGCGGGCAGCGTTTTAGTGGCAGCAGCTGTGGCAGCAGGAGTGGGAGTCGGATTCTACGGAGAAGAACTGAAGGAGTTTTTGGGCAGGCAGCAGGTTAAGATCGCGCAGATGGTGAAGTCTGCAGGCGAGAAAACTGAGAAGGATGACAAAGCTGTTCAGCAGACAAATGCAGAAGCAGAGGCTGAGAATACAGTTACACCTGAAGTAACACAGGAGACAGACAGCCTGAGCAAAGAGGATAAAGCACTTTACAGACAGGCCAAGCATGCAGCGAATCAGTATGATTATGATAAAGCAATAAGTCTGCTTCAGGGCAGCGATACTTACGAGACAAGTGAGAAATTCCAGCATGCAGTTAAGGTCTACCAGAAGAAAAAGGACTCCTGTGTTTCCTGGCCGCTGGATCAGGTGACACATGTTTTTTATCATACGCTGATCAGAGATACAGGTAAGGCATTTGACGGAGATTACAAAACAGGTGATTATGATCAGGTAATGACAACTATCGATGAATTTAATCAGATCACTCAGAGCATGTATGACAAGGGATATGTTATGGTCAGCATTTATGACATGGCAACAGCGGATGAGAATGGAAATATGAATGTAGGTGAGATCCTGCTTCCTCCGGGTAAAGTGCCGTTTGTACTTTCGCAGGATGATGTATGTTATTATCATTACATGGACGGGGACGGATTTGCAACGAAGCTTATCGTGGATGATGAAGGCAAGATCCGCAATGAATATACAGAAGATGACGGAAGTATTTCTGTAGGAGATTATGATGTGGTGCCTCTGATCGACAGGTTTGTGGAAGAGCATCCTGATTTTTCATACAGAGGTGCTAAGGGAATCGTTGCTCTTACAGGTTATAACGGAATCCTTGGCTATCGTACAGACAGCAGTTATGAGACCCGTCCGGATGATCTGGATGCAGATAAGGTAAGATGGCTGGATGCGCATCCGGATTTTAATCTGAATACAGAGAGAGAAAATGCAGCAAGAGTGGCACAGGCTATGAAGGATGAAGGATGGCTGTTTGCAAGCCATACCTGGGGACATCAGAATGTAAGCCAGGTCAGTCTGGAGAGATTACAGGCAGATACACAGAAATTTAAAGAGAATGTTGATCCTCTGATCGGTGGAACAGATATTATTATCTTTGCATTTGGAGCAGATCTTACAAGTGTTGAAGATTATTCAGGGGAGAAGTTTGAATATTTTAAGAGTCAGGGATATAACTATTACTGTAATGTAGATTCCAGCCAGTATTTTGTGCAGATCCGCAGTAATTATTTCAGACAGGGAAGAAGAAATCTGGATGGATACAGAATGTATTATAATCCGGAGCTTCTGTCAGATCTGTTTGATGCACAGTCAGTATTTGACTCTTCCAGACCGGTTCCGGTTCCGCCAATGGGGTGACCGGGATATCTGCATATATTGAAAGGGGTAAACTATGAGAAAAAGGATAGCATGTGTAACAGCAGCTATTTTAAGTGCATCTCTGGGATTAAGCGGTTGTGGGATACTTCCATTTGAACAGGATATTCCATTTCTGAATTCCAGAAGTGAGAATACAGAAACTAATGAGGAAACCAGACAGCAGACAGATGACGGACAGGATGCTGATAAACAGGAAGAGACAGAGGATGCACAGCAGGATAACAGTCTGAATGAGGGAGAGCAGACTGAGGCAGACAATAAGGAAGAGACAGAGGAAGCTGTGGAACAGGAGGATCCTCTGGAGCAGGCAGCGCTTATGGCAGCGCAGTATGATTATGATGGAGCCATAAATCTGCTTAAGAGTCAGCCGGATTATGACAGTAATACAGATATGCAGAGTGCTGTTTCTGATTATGAAAATACAAAGGCAACCTGTGCGGAATATCCTCTGGAGCAGATCACCCATGTGTTTTTCCATACATTGATCAAAGATACTTCCAAGGCATTTGACGGGGATTCAGATGCAGGTGGATATAATCAGTATATGACAACGATTGATGAGTTTAATAAGATCATACAGAGTATGTATGATAAAGGATATGTTATGGTCAGTCCCCATGATATGGCAGTTGTCAATGAGGACGGGACAATGTCCAGAGGAAGTATTATGCTGCCGCCGGGTAAGATTCCCTTTGTGCTTTCGCAGGATGATGTAAGCTATTATCACTATATGGACGGAGACGGATTTGCATCCAGGCTTGTTGTTGATTCCAATGGTGAGGTTAAGAATGAATATACAGAAGAGGATGGAAGTGTATCTACAGGAGACTATGATGTGGTTCCGCTGATCGATACTTTTGTAAAGGACCATCCGGATTTCTCCTATCATGGAAGAAAGGGAATCCTGGCGATGACAGGCTATGACGGTGTTCTTGGATATCGTACAGATATTGCATATAAGACAGGAGAGAACCTGCAGGATGACCAGAAGAAATTTCTGGAGGACCATCCGGATTTTAATTACAAGAAAGAAGTGAAGAAAGCGAAAAAAGTGGCCAAGGCTATGAAGGCAGAGGGCTGGGAATTTGCAAGCCATACCTGGGGTCATAAGGATGTTGCTGCCACTTCACTGGATGATCTGAAGAGGGATGACAAAAAATGGAAGAAATATGTGGAGCCTGTTTTGGGTAAAACAGATATGATCATTTTTGCATTTGGTGCAGATATTGGAAGCTGGGAGGGTTATTCAGCTGATAATGAGAAGTATGAGTTTTATAAGAGTCAGGGTTACCGCTATTTCTGTAATGTAGATTCCAGTCAGTATTTTGTACAGATTACAGGTGATTATTTCCGACAGGGAAGAAGAAATCTGGATGGATACAGGATGTATTATAATCCGGAGATGCTCAGTGATCTTTTTGACGTATCGGAGGTGTGGGATTCTTCAAGGCCAACGCCGGTACCTGGAATGTAGAAGGGAGTGCTATTATTATGAAGAAAAGAATATTTTTGGCTGTGCTTGCAGGCTGTTTTGTGCTGAATGCCTCAGCATGTGGTGATGCTATTGTTACAGATAATGCAAAAACAGAGGCACCTGCCGGCGAGAAGAAGGCAGAGACAGGAACAGCCCGTCTTGTATCGGTTGAGAATGTAGATAAATATATTACGATCGGAGAATATAAGGGACTGACTCTGGATAACACAGTGGATGCGATCACAGATGATGATGTACAGGCACAGATCGAAGAGGAACTGAAGGATAAGGCAGAGCCTGTATCTGACGGTGCCAGAGAGGGAGATCTGGTGACTGTGAATTATACAGGTACTAAGGACGGGAAGACTTTTGACGGCGGCACTGCTAATAATTATGATTTTGTGGTGGGTGACGGACAGATGTTTGAGGAATTTGAAGAGGGTGTGATCGGAATGAAAAAGGGTAACACCAAGGAGATCACAATAGATTTTCCCTCAGACTATGCAGATGAATCTCTGGCAGGCAAGGAAGTTATCTATAAGGTCACAGTACAGAATGTACGACGTGCAGGGGAGCTTACAGATGAATGGGTTGCCAAGAATACAGAGTATACCACAGTAGATGATTATCGTGAGAGTGTCCGCAGCCAGCTGGAGGAGACTGCAAAGAAATCTGCCCGGGAGGTTCTCAAAAATACTGCATGGAGTACAGTGCTTGAGAATTCAGAAGTAAAGGAATATCCGCAGGAAGATGTGGATAAGGCAATTTCTGAATTTAAAAAGAGCATGGAAGTTTATGCAAAACAGGCAGATATGACTCTGGAAGAATTCACTGACAGTCAGGGGATTTCTCAGGATGATTTCGATGAGCAGTGTCAACAGTATGCAGAAGGTAAGGTGAAGCAGAATCTGATCGTGCAGGGAATCATGGATGCAGAGGGACTTTCCCTTGATGACAAAGAGAGCCTTCAGCTGCAGGATGAACTGGTGGAGCAGATGGGAGCTGCCAGCATTGCAGATCTGGTGGGAACCTATGGACAGGATTATGTGGATGAGTCTGTGGGGCTTCTCAGAGTAGAGAATTTCATTATAAAGAATGCCAGTGTGAGCGAGAAGGTTGCGAACGGTGATGTGATTGCAGACGATGCAGATGCTTCAGACGTTTCAGATGCTTCAGATGCAGATACTGAGCAGGAAAACATGGATGATCAGAGTCAGGATGATTCAGATTTGGATGAGGATCTGGAGGAAGAATTAGGTACAGAAGAAGTAGGTTCGGATGAATAATTGGCATTGTATTTACCTGACAAATGAGTTATGATTATTGATGATTATTCAGTACCCTGCTGTCCGGCAGGGTCTTTGACAAGCTATAATAAATCAGCATAAAAAGAAGCGGGGAAAGGAAACAATGGATAAGAGGGTGTTGCGCGAAAGAATGCGCAGAAAAAAACGCCAGATGATGATCAGACATTATACAAAGATCGGACTTTGTGCTATAGGTCTGGTCCTGGCGGTTGTGTTTGTGGTGAGAGGAATCATTATTCCAATCGCACATCATGTAGCCGGAGGCGGAAGCAGTGATCAGACTGTACAGGCTCAGGCAGAAACAGAGGAAGTTCAGGCAAATTC
>CAKSAW010000075.1 GCA_934437695.1 uncultured Blautia sp.
TATGGATATCCTTACTGTCTGGCAACTACGATTTTCAATACGGGAATCAGTTGTCCGAGAGATTATTCTGAGAAAGAAATCAAAAGAATTGAGAAGACGGAAAAGAATCTCCCGGAAACGCAGGAAGAAAAGCGCCCGAATATTCTGTTTTTGCAGTTGGAATCATTCTTTGATCCTACGCTGGTTAATTACCTGAATATTTCAGAAGACCCGATTCCGACATTCCGTAAGCTGATGGAGGAATATTCTTCCGGATATTATAAGGTTCCCTCTGTCGGTGCAGGTACTGCAAATACAGAGTTTGAATCCATTACAGGAATGAGTATGCATTATTTCGGACCCGGGGAATACCCTTATAAGAGTATTCTGAGAGAGACTACCTGTGAGAGTGCACCTTATGTACTGAAGAATCTGGGTTATACCACCCATGCGGTTCATAATAATGAAGCAAACTTCTATGGAAGAAGATCTATTTTCCCGAATCTCGGATTTGATACTTTTACTTCCGAAGAGTACATGGCAAGAGAGAATGAGAAGAATCCAAATGGCTGGGTAAAGGATGAGGTTCTGACAGATGAAATCCTGAAATGTCTGGATTCCACTGAGGGACCGGATTACGTATATACTATTTCCGTACAGGGACATGGTGCATATCCGGATGAGCAGATTCTGGAGGATCCTGAGATTACAGTTTCCGGTGCACCGACTGAGGAAGAAAACAATAAATGGGAATATTACGTAAATGAGATCCATGAGATGGATAATTTTGTCAAAGAGCTGACAGATAAGCTGGCTGATTATCCGGAGGATGTGGTTCTTGTTATGTATGGTGACCATCTTCCGACCATGGGGCTGACTGTTGAGGATCTGGATAATAAATATTTGTTCCAGACAGAATATGTTATGTGGGATAATTTCGGACTTAAGAAAAAGAATGAAAATCTTGCAGCATATCAGATGGCAGCAGAGGTTATGGATCGTGTGGGAATCCATGAGGGAACTATTTTCCGGTATCATCAGGCCAGAAGAAATACAAAGAATTATCAGGTGGATCTGGAAACCCTGCAGTATGATCTGCTTTATGGCAAGCGTTATTCTTATGGAGGTGAGAGTCCTTATCTTCGCACAAGAATGCGTATGGGAATCTATGATGTAACTCTGGATTCTATTCAGTGTATTTCTGACGTGGATCATACATATTACATCAAGGGTACGGAATTTACGCCGTCCAGTGAAGTGAAGATTAACGGAGAATGGTATGATACGGTTTATATCAATCCAACGACGCTGATGATCACAGGTACAGAGCTGAATGATTTTGACCGTCTGGCTGTGATCCAGCGAAGTAACAGTTCCACACGTAAACCGCTGAGCAAGAGCTATGACCGTTCCTGTTATGCACTTTATTCAAGCAATAAATGGAAATTAAAAGACAGTACTGATACGGAATAAAGATTAATCCCGGGTTTTGTCGGATAAAATATTACGATTAGTACTGGACATCTTCCACCACTATTATATAATGTTAGAGTAACTAAATACATTATAGATAAGTGGTGGAATTTTTTATGAATTACGAAGAAGCAGTTGCTTATATTGATGAAACTCCGAAATTTACAAAAAAGAACAGTCTGGATCATACAAAGGAATGTTTAAGAAGGCTTGGCAATCCTCAGGATAAGTTTAAAGTGATCCATGTGGCAGGCACAAATGGAAAGGGAAGCACATGTGCATTTCTGACATCTGTTCTGAGAGAGGCAGGTTATTCCTGCGGATTATTTACTTCTCCTCATCTGGTGGAGATCAATGAGAGATTTCAGATCAATGAGGTGAATATTGATAATGATACTTTCCTGAAAGCCTTTGAGAAAGTGAAGACACTTGCGGATGAACTGGTTGCAGAGGGCAGCTATCATCCTACTTATTTTGAAATGCTGTTTCTTATGGGAATGGTGATCTTTGCAGAGGCAGGGGTGGATTATGTGACTCTGGAAACAGGACTGGGCGGAAGAATGGATGCTACAACAGCAGTAGAGAATCCTGTTGCCTGTGTGATCACATCAATCAGTCTGGATCATATGCAGTATCTGGGAGACACAGTTGCCAAAATTGCAGGAGAAAAGGCAGGGATCATTGTGCCGGGTGTGCCTGTGATCTATGACGGAAATGATCCGGATGCAGCAGCAGTAATACGTGCAAAAGCAGAAGAACTGGGAAGTCCGGCATATGAGGTAAAAAGGACAGATACAGAAGTTATCAGAAATACTTCGGCAGGAATTGATTTTGTATTCCGCAATGAGTATTATAATAATGCAGTTTTCTCGATTCCGTTTATTGCAAAATATCAGGTGATGAACAGTGCACTTGCATTAAAGACCATTGAAGTGATGCAGAATGTGCTCCCTGTATCTATAGATAAGATACATGAAGGGATTGCAGGAACACGCTGGCAGGGAAGAATGGAAACAGTACTTCCGGGTGTGATCGTAGATGGTGCGCACAATGAGGATGGAGTGGAGAAATTTGTGGAGACAGCAGAGCATTTCCAGAAGGAATGTCCACTGACTTTGCTTTTCTCAGCAGTAGATGATAAAGATTATACAGATATGATACATACGATCTGCAGCAGGATCACATTCCGTCATGTTGTAGTGACTTCTGTGGGCGGATATCGTGAAGTTCCGGCTGAGAGATTTGCCCGGCTTTTTACAGAGGCAGGTGCATTATCTGTGGAGGCAGTGGAGGATATTGAGACGGCCTTTTCCAGAGCAATGGAAGCAAAGGGAACTGATGGTATGCTTTTCTGTGTGGGTTCACTGTATCTTGTTGGTGAGATTAAAGATGTGATCAGGAGAAACAAGAAATGATTGATTATGAAGAGGAACTGAAGAAATTTGAGCCTTGTCTGGATGTGGCAGATGCGGAAGGAGCTATCTATGAGAGAGAACTGACAGATATTCTGGATGTTCTTCAGGAAGTTCTTCGTGAAGCTAAAAGCGGCAGACGGGTGAAATAAGGAGAAGCACATGAATTGTATGAATTGTGGTGCGTTTCTGGTAGACAAGGACCTGGATTACTGTCCGAAATGTGGCTGTAATGTACTGATCCAGAAGAAGGTGGATTATCTTTCAAGACAGTATTACAACCGGGGACTTGAGAAGGCCAGTGTCCGCGATCTTTCAGGAGCGATTGACTGTCTGAAGCAGAGTCTTATTTATAATAAGCATAATATTCAGGCAAGAAATCTTCTTGGACTTGTATATTTTGAGACAGGAGAGGTTGTTGCTGCACTCAGTGAGTGGGTGATCAGCAAAAATCTTCAGCCCTCCAGAAATCTGGCGTCAGAATATATTAATAAGCTGCAGGCAAATTCCAATAAACTTGAGGCTATTAATGAAACCATCAGAAAGTATAATGACGCTTTGAATCTCTGCAGAGATGGACATGAGGATATGGCTGCGATCAGACTGAAAAAGATCCTTACACAGAATCCTAAACTGATCAAGGGGTATCATCTCCTGGCGTTGGTGCAGATGAAAGAAGGAGAATATAACAAAGCAAGAAGAACACTGAAGAAGGCTGCGCGGATCGATAAAACAAATACAACAACACTTCGCTTTTTAAGTGAGATTGATGAACAGACAGGTGTGTCTACACGTCTGGAACGTCAGAATAAACGGAACAGAAAAGCTGAGGACAGCAGTGAAAACGATATGGTGATACAGACTCCTCAATATAAGGAAAAATCAAGGATTTCATTGTTTTTCACATTGGTTGCAGGATTTGCGGCTGGGCTGCTGGCATTTTATCTTCTGGCTGTCCCTGCAATACGTCAGGGGATTTACAGAGAAGCAAATCAGCAGATCGTAAAATACAGTGATGCAGTGTCAAGCCAGGGGGCAGAGCTGACAAAGGCCCAGAGTCAGGCACAGGAGTCAGGAGATACAGTGGAGGCAGCATCAAAACAGATAGAAGAGGAAAAGAAAAAGAGCAGTAGCTATGAAGCACTGCTTGAAGCATATGCGGCATTGCAGCAGCAGAATGCAGATGAGGCAGCACTTAAGATCCAGAATGTTTACGCTGATCTGCTGCCGGCAGAACTGAAGGGAATTTATAATACTATCTGTAACAATACAGGTACAACCGGAATTGAGGGAACTACAGATGCAGAGTCAGCAGATGGAACTGCTGATACAGAAAGTGAAGATACTTCAGGGGAAGGTTACTCAGATCCTGCAGATGACGGAAGCTATGATGACAGTTCTTATGACAGTGAAAATTATGATGATGCTTCCTATGATAATTATACAGATGATGGAAGCTATGACAGCGGATCATATGACGATGGATCATATGAGGATTCTGGTTATTGACGGATCAGAGAGATAAATACAAAAGAGATGCATGAGATTTAAAGGCTCATGTGTCTCTTTTTGTATTTACAGAAGGTCTGTCTGTTAGTTTGAACGGAGGGATATTATGGAAAACAGATTTGAAATACAGGGGAACTGCCTGATCATTCATCTGCCGGAAGAAGTGGATCATATGGTGACAGATGAGATACGCAAAGTTTCTGATGATATTATCAGGAAAAAATATATACGGACGATAACCTTTGATTTTTCCGAAACAGTGTTTATGGACAGCTCGGGTATAGGACTGATAATGGGAAGATATCGTGCAATGGGAATGCGTGGTGACTGTATACAGGCTGCAGGAGTGAGTTCTTATATTGAGAAACTCCTGCACCTTTCGGGAGTATATAAGTTTGTGGAAATCTGTTGAAAAGTCTGATGAAAGGAGGAGAGAACGATTATGGAAAATACCAATGAAATGAAGCTTATCTTTGACAGCAGACCTGAGAATGAGGGTCTTGCAAGAGTTGCAGCAGCAGCTTTCTGTACACAGTTGAATCCCACACTGGAAGAAGTGGCAGATCTGAAAACAGCAGTGTCGGAAGCTGTGACAAATTGTATTATCCATGCTTATGAAGGAACAGTACAGAAGATAGAGATTTTCTGCAGAAGAGAGGAACAGACCTTATGGGTGGATGTAATCGATAAAGGTAAGGGAATCCGTGATATATCAAAGGCCATGGAGCCTCTTTTTACAACAAAACCGGAGAAAGACCGCTCGGGGATGGGATTTACTTTTATGGAAGCATTTATGGATGAGATAAAAGTAGAATCACAGGTTGGCTGCGGAACGGTTGTTCATATGAAAAAGATTATCGGGAGGTAGGAATGGACCATACTCTTGCTCTGATCAAAAAGTCGCAACAGGGAGATAAAGAGGCAAGAGATACTGTATTTAAGGAAAACGCAGGATTAATATACAGTGTAGTGAAAAGGTTTACAGGGCGTGGCGTGGAAATGGAGGATCTTGTGCAGATTGGGAGCATTGGTCTGCTTAAGGCCATAGACCGTTTTGACATTTCATATGA
>CAKSAW010000076.1 GCA_934437695.1 uncultured Blautia sp.
GCATACTCACCGTAAAAATTATAATATCAGCAGTTCATAAAACAAAGTCAGGCGGATAAAACAATGTTAAAATAATAACAATGTACTGACAGTTCACATTATAACCTATTCGAGATAAAATGAAAAGGGTTTTGTGGATAAAAATTATCAAGTATATATAAAAATACAATCTGACAGGCAGTACGGATATTGAATAAAAGAAATGATATGATGGTTCATTGTAAGAAGTATGTACGAAAAGAAGGAAAGATATACAAAAAATATGTTACTGCCCGCATGATGCTGACAGTAACATAAAATAGCCCTCCGGGCAGGATCCTTTCTTATTTCCCAAGAGAATACAGATCCTCATAGAATTCCGGATAGGAGATCTTAACACAGTCTCCGTCTTTGATGGTAAGAGTGCCATCGCAGATCGTACCTGCCACTGCAAAGGACATGGCAATGCGGTGATCCAGATAAGAATCAATCTCTGCGCCGTGCAAAGGTTTTCCTCCGTGGATGATCATTCCGTCATCAGTCGGCTGGATATCAGCTCCCATGCGCTTCAGCCCTTCTGTTACAACTGCGATACGGTCAGATTCCTTTACTTTCAGCTCCTGCGCATCCCTGATAACAGTAGTTCCCTCTGCAAAGGCAGCCATCACAGCAATCATGGGGATTTCATCGATCAGTGTGGGGATGATCTCGCCCTCAACAGTCGTTCCGTGAAGATTGCTTGTGCGGATCAGCAGGTCAGCGGTAGGTTCGCCCTCTGTACTTGCATTCAGCAAAGTGATGTCAGCCCCCATAGCTTTACATACACGAAGCATTCCGTCTCTGGTTGGATTAATCCCTACATTCTTCAGAAGAATCTCGCTTCCCGGAGTGAGAAGTCCGGCTGCGATGAAGTAAGCGGCAGAAGATATATCCCCGGGAACTTTGATCTCACGTCCGTTCAGAACAGGATTTGGTTCAATAGAAGCGGTTGTTCCCCGGGAAGTCACATTTGCGCCGAAATAGTTCAGCATGATTTCAGTATGATTTCTGGAAAGTACAGGTTCCGTAACACTGGTGATGCCATCTGCATACATACCTGCCAGAAGTACACAGGATTTTACCTGTGCAGAAGCAACCGGAGACTGATAATGAGTGGCGTGTAAAGGCTTTCCTGTAATACGTAAAGGTGCGCATCCATTCCCTTTCAGACTTACGATGTCAGCGCCCATAGACAGAAGAGGAGTCATGATGCGCTTCATTGGACGGGACTGGATAGAAGCATCTCCGTTTAATTCGCTGGTAAAAGACTGTCCTGCCAGAATTCCGGAGATTAGCCTTGTGGTAGTTCCGCTGTTTCCTACATCCAGAACTCCGGATGGTGTACTCAGTCCATGAAGCCCTTTTCCGTGTACCAGGATCTCAGAAGCATTTCTTTCAATATCAATTCCCATTTTACGGAAACAGGAGATGGTAGAGAGGCAGTCAGCTCCCTCCAGAAAATGTGTGATTTTTGTAGTGCCCTGAGCAAGAGAGCCGAACATAACTGCACGGTGGGAGATGGATTTATCTCCCGGTACAGCAAGTTCGCCTCGGAGGTTTGTCTGTTTTTTTATTTCCATGTTTGATTCCTGCCTGTTTTTATAATATTTCTGTATTTCGTTGCAGCTATCCAGTAATCTGTTTTTGACAAAATATTTTTAAAATGAATGTCAAAGGAGAATCTGTTTAGCGTTCATAGACAATATAGTTTCTTTTTCTAAGGAGAGCTGCTCCCTTTTCCATAGAGGTTCCGTCGTAGAACTCAATCTTTAGAACGCCCTCTTCGAATTCCCGGTTGTGGATAATGCCGATATTCTTGATACTGATCTTCTCCATTGCCAGGATCGTGGCGATAGTAGCGATTCCTCCGGCCTCATCAGCAATATCCAGATACAGGACATATGCTTTCTTAAGAAGACCATTGTCCACAACATCAATGGAATCCCTGTAATCTCTGGAGTTAGCAAACATCTGATACAGACTCTCAGCATCCTTGTTATCCACAAAACAGCGGATCTGTACCAGCAGACGGATATAGTCATCCAGAACATTGGAAATATTCTGGTTATTCTCTACGCAGATCTGTTCCCACATGACCGGAGAGGAGGATGCGATACGGGTGATATCCCGGAAACCTCCTGCTGCGATGGTTTTCATATATTCCTGTTCATTGTCCAGCATATTTACAAGATTAACAAGTGCGGAGGCGATGATATGAGGCAGATGGCTGACTCCAGCAGTGATAAAATCATGTTCCTCACTTGTAAGGACCATGGGGATGGCTCCGAGAGAGGAGATCATTTCAGTAAAGTCAGTCAGTCTCTCTAAGGGAACCTCTCCTCCGGGAGTGATAATATAGTATGCATTCTCGATCAGGCGGTCACTGGAAGCTTCAAACCCTGTTTTTTCAGAACCGGCCATAGGATGACCGCCTATAAAACAGGATTCCATTCCCAGACGTTCTACTTCTTTATGGATGATGCCCTTTACACTGCCCACGTCTGTGATGATAGTGTCAGGACTGATATTTTCCTTAAAATATTCCAGGTATTTTACATTATATTCTACAGGAGCACACAGGAAAATATAATCACAGTTCCTGAATCTCTCGTCATGTTCTTCGCATACTGCATCGATCATATTGCTGCTCACTGCTGTGGCAAGTGTTTCACGATCCTGGTCATAAGCCAGGATGCGGTAATCTTCATGGTATTTTCGGATGGCTTTGGCGATCGACCCGCCAATCAGTCCGAGACCGATAAAACCGATGGTTTTCATAATGGTTTCTGCATCCTTTCAGGTTTTGATTTCGTATCTTTTAATTTTAAAGGATATGATCTGAAAAGTCAATTCATACGGACACTTTCACACATAAATAATTTAACGCGGCATAGCAACAGCCTTCGGAATCATAAGGCATTCTGAAGGACTGAATGTGAAAACAGTAATAAATATACAGTCGAAAACAATAAAAAATGCTGAAAATATATAAAATGCTGACGAAAATACAAAAACTACATAAAAAAATATGTTAAAATTTCATAAAATACTTGAAAAATACAAAAAAATTTAGTAATATATACCCATATCGTTGCTGCGGACGTCAAAAGTAAAATATAACAGGTTACTGAGAACATAGTGAACAGCAACAACATAACAGACAAACAGGGAGGTACGCAACATGGATGTATTTAGAACTGACCGAATTAGAAATGTAGTCCTTTTAGGTCATGGGGGCGCTGGCAAAACAACACTGGCAGAAGCAATGGCTTACTTAGCAGGAATGACAAACCGTCTTGGAAGAGTAGAAGACGGAAATACAGTCAGTGACTATGACAAAGAAGAGATTAAGAGACATTTTTCCATTTCTACCACATTGATCCCGGTACCGTGGGATAAAGTAAAGATCAATGTGCTGGATACTCCCGGATATTTCGATTTCGTAGGTGAAGTAGAAGAAGCAGTAAGCGCAGCAGATGCAGCTATCATTGTTGTTTCCGGTAAAGCCGGTGTTCAGGTTGGAACACAGAAGGCATGGGATTTATGTGAGAAGTACAAACTTCCGAGAATGATCTTTGTCACAGATATGGATGTGGATGATGTCAGCTATCGTAAGGTTGTAGAACAGCTCACAGAACTCTATGGCAAGAAGATCGCACCACTTCATTTCCCAATCCGTGAGGATGGTAAATTTGTAGGATACGTAAATGTTGTAAAACAGGCAGGACGTAAATACATAGATAAAGGTAAGAAAGAGGAATGTGCAATTCCTGAATATCTGGATGAATATCTGGAGAAATATCATGATATCCTTATGGAATCTGTTGCAGAGACCAGTGAGGAATTTATGGATCGTTACTTTGAGGGAGATACTTTCTCAGTGACAGAGGTTTCCGCAGCACTTGCAATGAATGTACAGGAGGCAGCGATTGTACCTGTATGCATGGGTTCACCGATCAACCTTCGTGGTGTATCCAACCTTCTGGATGATATCTGCGGATATTTCCCAAGCCCGGACAAACGTTCCTGCAACGGAATCGCACAGAAGACAAATGAGATCTTTGAAGCAAACTATGACTTCACAAAAGCGAAATCCGCATATGTATGGAAAACTATCGCAGATCCGTTCCTTGGCAAATACTCTCTTATCAAAGTATGCTCCGGTGTTATCAAATCCGATGATACTCTGATCAATGTAGAGAAGGGCGAAGAAGAACGTCTGAACAAATTATATGTACTGGAAGGCTCCAAACCTATCGAAGTTCCTGAGCTTCATGCAGGTGATATCGGTGCCATTGCCAAATTAAACAGCGTACAGACAGGTGACAGCCTTGCAACAAAGGCAAATCCGATCTTCTATCCGAAGGCAGTTATCTCCACACCTTATACCTGCAAGAGATTCAAAGCAGTGAAGAAAGGTGATGAGGACAAGATCTCTCAGGCACTTGCAAAGATGATGAGTGAAGACAAGACACTCCGTGTGGTAAATGACAGTGCAAACCGCCAGAGTCTGATCTACGGTATCGGTGACCAGCATCTTGATATCGTTGTCAACAGATTAAAAGAACGCTATAAAGTAGACGTAGAACTGAGCAAACCGAAGGTTCCGTTCCGTGAAACTATCCGCAAGAACTCTGATGTGGAAGGTAAACATAAGAAACAGTCCGGCGGACATGGACAGTATGGTCATGTTAAGATGCGCTTTGAGCCGTCCGGTGATCTGGAGACACCTTATGCATTTGAGCAGGTTGTAGTAGGCGGTGCAGTTCCGAAGAACTACTTCCCGGCAGTTGAGAAGGGTCTGCAGGAATGCGTATTAAAAGGACCTCTGGCTGCATATCCTGTAGTTGGTGTAAAGGCTACTCTGTATGATGGATCCTATCATCCGGTAGACTCCTCAGAAATGGCATTCAAGATGGCGACTATCCTTGCATTCAAGAAAGGCTTTATGGATGCATCTCCTGTACTTTTAGAGCCGATCGTATCCATGAAAGTAACAGTTCCGGACAAATACACAGGTGATGTTATGGGTGACCTGAATAAACGTCGTGGCCGTGTTCTTGGAATGAATCCGGATCACGCAGGAAATACTGTTATTGAAGCAGATGTACCTCAGCTTGAGATCTACGGATATTCCACAGATTTACGTTCCATGACAGGCGGAAGCGGAGAGTTCTCCTATGAATTCGCACGCTATGAGCAGGCTCCAAACGATATCCAGGCAAAAGAGATCGAAGCAAGAGCAAGCAAAGTGGATAAAGCTGAAGAATAAGAAATCAATAAATACGGTTACTGAGAGAGCAGTAGTCGGTCAATATGTAAGCGCTATGAATTAAGATAAAGGCAGGACATTCTGTAAAAAACACAGGATGTCCTGTTTTTTTG
>CAKSAW010000077.1 GCA_934437695.1 uncultured Blautia sp.
GGAAGCCATCCCAGGCTTACTGAAAAAAGCTGGATCAATTCCAGACCTAACCAGAAACTTGGAACAGATATACCTGCAATTGCTATTACCATACCTACATAATCAAGGATCCTGCCATGAAAAACAGCTGCGATGATACCGATAGCAATACCGATGATCGCTGCCCAGATCATGGATGAAAAAGTCAGCATAATAGTTGGTTTCAGTCTTGGTGCGATTGTTTCTGCTACTGTTTTACCGTTTTTAATAGAATTTCCAAGATCTCCTGTAAAAAGACCTTTCATATACTGACCATACTGTACAAGTAACGGCTCATCAAGTCCCAGCTGTTCACGTACAACTGCTACGTCTTCCTTTGTTGCATCCTGGCCGGCTATCAGTCGTGCCGGATCACCAGGGATCATATGGATAAACATAAATACTACAAATGAGATAACCAGAAGCAGCGGGATCGTGCTTACCAAACGTTTACCTAAATAACGTCCCATAGTTTTCCTCCTTATCATTTATATTGATTCTTTTCCTGTATTTCAGTTTTTTATTACCGGAAATCCGGTTATTTTTACTTAAGAATGTGTTTGAAAAAGGTTTTAGAGTCAGAGAACTGCCATAGTAAAGCTTATGGCAGTTCTCCTGATTGAACATCTTTGTTATTACTGTGCTAAAGTTGCATTTGCGAAGTTGAATGCTCCGTCCGGAGATACATATACACCAGACAGGTAAGATTTTGTAGAGTAGATAATCTGGTCGTTACCAAGGAACAGCCATGGGCAAGCTTCCCATGCGATTTTCTGAGCATCGCCATAATATTTAGCCTGTTCTTCTTCATTTGCAGTTGCAAGACCTTCATCCAGATCTTTGTCAAAGTCAGCATCGTTGAAGTATGCTGTATTTGCACTGGTTGGAGGACACATGGAGCTGTAGAGCAGAGAACGTAAGGAACCATCCATTGTGAAGTCAGATGCGGACCAGTTTACATACCACATATTGATCTCAGCTTCATCTTTGTCAACATATATCTTATCACTTACTGTTGCAGGCTCCATCGGCTGAACCTCTACTTCAATACCGATCTGAGCAAGCTGCTGGGAAATAAATGTCATACCTTTGATTTCCTGAGTTGTGTTATCACCCCAGAGTGTAAGCTTGAAGCCATCTTCGTATCCTGCTTCTTTCATAAGCTCTTTTGCTTTTTCCACATCATATGTGTAAGCTTCCTGCTCTTCATATCCACCGATGATAGACGGAACTACAGATGTAGCAGGTTTTCCGTATCCTGAATACATTAACTGGATATATGCATCTTTATCAATTGCATAGTTCATAGCCTGACGTACTTTTACATCAGAAAGCTGTTCCACATCCATATTCAGAGTTACATATCTCATGATGTTTGAATCTGCTGTAAGAATGTTAACGTCATCTGTTCCTTTGATCGCTTCAATCTGATCAGATGGTGTAGGATAAATGAGGTCTGCCTCACCTGTCTGAAGCATAGCTGTACGTGCACCTGCTTCCGGAACTTCTCTGATTGTTACTGTATCAACGCCTGGTTTCTCTCCCCAGTACTCTTCGTTGCGTGCAAAGCTTGTGTGATCTCCTTCTTCCCATTCTGTACATACATATGGACCTGTTCCGCATGGATGATTCATGATATCATTGCCATACTCTTCAAGAGCTGCCGGGCTGATCATACAGAACTGTGTCAGACGGTTGATAAATGGAGCCCATGCTTTTGCCAGTTTGATAACTACTGTGTAATCATCCGGTGTTTCAATACTCTCTACACGAGAAGTTTCAGAACCGTCTGCATTAGCAATGATAAAGGTTCTTCTCTGACGAAGGTTATTGTCCTTGTCAACTACACGGTCATAGTTTGCTTTGAATGCTGCTGCATTAAAGTCTGTTCCGTCCTGGAACTTAACACCCTGACGAAGCTTAAAAGTATAGGTAAGGGAATCATCGGAAATTTCCCAGGATTCAGCCAGTTTTCCTACCAGCTCCTGATTGTCATCGAAAGAAACTAATGTTTCATATACACCACGTGTAGCAGAAATTGCATTTGTGTCCGGAATGTTTGCCGGGTCCATGGAACTTACGCTTCCTTCAATAGCGATCACCAGATCATTGTCAGATGATTTGGAATCTTCATTTGTGGCTTTAACGATGTAGCCATCTTCATCTGCTGCGAATGCTGTTGCAGACATGGAAACTGTCATTGCACCTGCAAGTGCTGCTGCAAGAACTTTTTTGTACATTTTCATAGTTTTCTCTCCTTTTCTTTCTGTACATTGTTGATTAGTTACAATCGTGCAGTTAATTTGGGGTACAAAAAAAGTGTTTTTACATTTTTGCATCTTTGCAATGTATAAAAATCGTATATGAATCCATTTACTTACTTGCGCCTTTGCATTTTAATAAAAACACTTCTGCCTTAACTTGAGTTAAGTATAGCAGTATGCTGTCGTATTGTCAATTATTTTATCGTACTTTATATTATTTTGTTGGTATTACACCAATATTTAATTATAAAATTGGTATAAATCACCATATTCTTCCTCTGATTGTTTATTGTTTTATATTATTTGCCCATTGTGGAATCGGTACCATGAGGTCTTGTCACTTCTTCACATGAACCTGTATCTGATTATATGGGATTTCAATTCCATTTGTATCAAATGCCTCTTTGATCAGTTCATTAAGTCTCCATTTTGCAGGCCAGTATTTATCAGTGGCAACCCAGACCCTGAGCCCCATGATCACTGCGCTCTCTCCAAGCTCATCCACAAATACTACCATTCCCTGATCATCCTTTGTATCCTCATCATTGTGAAGGATCTGCTCAAGGAGAGCTTTCGCTTTCTTAATATCTGCATCATAGGAAATACCCACCTTGATTTCCAGCTTACGCAGATCTCTTGCAGTTACATTTGTAATAATACTGTTGGACAGAGTTCCGTTAGGAATTACTATATGCTTATTGTCTATGGAAATCAGAGTTGTATAACAGATTTCTATCTTATATACTGTTCCTTCACATCCATTCTGCTGTGCAATGATAATGTAATCTCCAACCTGGAAGGGCTTGAAGATCAGAAGCATGATACCACCTGCAATGTTTGCAAGACCACCCTGCAGAGCAAGACCTACTGTTACACCTGCAGTACCAAGCAATGCTGCAATGGAAGATTCCTTCACTCCGAAATTAGTGGCAATATTAAACACCAGCAGTACATAGAGCACCACTCTGAGCAAAGATCCCGTAAACTGGATCACGCCCTTGTCTACCGATGCCTTGTCCATAGATTTCTTTATAATAGAGACAACCCACTGGATCACTTTACGCCCGCCAATAAAAACCAGCAATGCCAGCGCAACCTTCAGACCAAATTTCGTAAGATCCGGAAGATAATCTGAAAAATACTGCTTATAATTATATACCATGTTCTTTGCTTCCTGAATTTCCTGTTCCAAATCTCTTCACCTGCCTTCTTATATAAATGTCAGACTGATAAGAAATAAATAAGTATGATCTGAATGAGCAAAATTGCGGGAATCCCTATGTAAAACTTAGGTTTTCTTGTTTTGTGATGAAAGAAACGCATTCCTGCCAGCGCTCCCACTGAACCTCCGATCACTGCCAGAAATATAAGATTTGCTTCCGGAATACGCCACCGTCCCGCTTTTGCCTTACTCTTATCCAGCCCGTAAATAAAAAATGTGACTACATTAACTGCAGCCACATATAAGTATAAAAAATCTGTTACTGTTGTCTGCATCTGAGGATCCCTTTCCTTATTATATGATATTTCCTTTATTATCTGTAATTAATATCATACAGGATTTTTTCCTCTTATGCAATCAGCTAAGTAAACCTGACACCACTTCCTCGAAATCTTCGTCGTATCCATCATATTTAAGTTCCAGTGGTTCTTCCACTCCAAGACTTAAAACTCCAAGGATTGATTTTGCATCAATAAAAAATTTTCCTTTGGATACGATATCGATATCAAAGGGACATCTGACTGCCGCACTGACCAGTTTCTTTGCCGCCTCTATATCATTAATCTTGATTATTTTGTTTGCTGTTATCATATTTCGGTAATCTCCCAACTTGATTTTTTAACCAAGTGGTATTATACTTGTTCACACATTGATATACAAACATAAATTTTCTATATCTGTTATTTCATTTTTATATATCATAAGGAGCCGACTGTATTATGATACTTGATTATTATCGTATTTTTTATTATGTTGCTCAATACAAGAGTTTCTCCAAAGCAGCCGACGTTATGGGGAACAATCAGCCTAATATTACCCGCTGTATGAATATTCTGGAAAACGAGTTGGGATGCAAGCTTTTTATCCGTTCCAATCGCGGAGTACAGCTGACTATTGAAGGAGAAAGACTTTTTGAACATGTATCAATTGCAATAGAACAGCTTGTATCAGGAGAAAATGAACTTCTCAAAGATAAAGGTCTGGAAAGCGGGCTTGTAAATATTGGTGCCAGTGAAATCGCACTGCGTTTATTCCTGCTGAACGAACTGGAAGTCTTTCATCACCGTTATCCACATGTAAAGCTGAGGATCTCTAATCATTCCACACCACAGGCAGTTCAGGCACTGGAAAACGGTCTTGTAGACTTTGCAGTAGTTACCACCCCTGTTGCCCTGAAAAAACCTCTTCAGAGAATTCCCCTGTATTCTTTCCGGGAGATTCTTATAGGCGGAGAGGAATATGCGGGAATAGCTTCCAACAGACACAGCCTGCAGGATCTGCAGGATATCCCTCTGATCGGGATTGCTCCCGGAAGCAGTACAAGAGAATTATATACGCAGTATTTTATGCGCCATAACCTTCCCTTCTCACCTGACATGGAAGTGGCAACTACTGACCAGATCTTCCCTATGGTACAGCACAACCTGGGAATCGGATTCTTTCCTGAAGAACTTGCCGCTGAACACATTGCCCAGGGAAAAATCGTCCAGATTCCCATTGAAGAATCTCTTCCTGAACGAAAGATCTGTCTGATCCGCAATGTAAAAAGGCCCCAGAGCATTGCAGCACGCAGCCTTGAAGAACACCTCACATCACATCGCGAAACAGAATAACTGTTACTGCAGACAGCAGTAAACGCAAAAACAGGGATTACTCCTGCAGATATCCGGTCTGCAGTGAGCAATCCCTGTTTTATTGATGTTATTTATTTAATCCCTTCATAGATAAGCTGATACGTTTCTTCTTCATATCAACTCCAATCACTCTCACATCTACAATATCCCCTACACTTACTGCTTCAAGAGGATGTTTGATAAATCTCTCTGTCATCTCGGAAATGTGCACCAGACCGTCCTGATGTACACCGATATCTACAAATGCACCGAAATC
>CAKSAW010000078.1 GCA_934437695.1 uncultured Blautia sp.
AGAAAAATACCCAGACAGTTGTATTTTAGCACAATCTACAACTGGAGGGAGGTTAGGTGTGAGTCTATGTCAAACGTAATCGTAAAAGAGAACGAGACTTTAGATAGCGCTCTTCGCAGATTCAAGAGAAGCTGTGCAAAAGCAGGAATCCAGCAGGAAATCCGCAAAAGAGAGCATTACGAGAAACCAAGCGTTCGTCGTAAAAAGAAATCTGAAGCCGCAAGAAAACGTAAATATAATTAATTGTGCGCAAAAATCCCTGGCAGTCTGTCAGGGATTTTTATCATATTAGAGGAAGATAAATGATCTTGAAGGCAGAGAACAATAAGAAACTGAAAGAAAAGAAAAACTGGCTCCTGCTGCTGTTAAAGAAGCTGTTGAAGATTATTTTTAACAGGATTTTTTATGTTGCAGTTGCCATACTTGTCCAGCTGGGATGGATTTCTATTATGGTGTTGCGTCTGGCTGCTTTTTCCAGATACGTTGATGTGGGATTAAGGCTGATGGGCATTGTGCTTGTATTCTGGATATTGAATAAGGAGATGAATCCCTCTTACAAGCTGGCATGGACCATGCTGATACTGATTCTGCCGATCCTTGGAGTAGTATTATACTTTGTATTCGGACGATCCAGGATAGCTGCGATCATGCAGAGACATTTTGAACAAAGAATCGAGGAGAGCAGGGAATACCTGCAGGACAGACCGGAAACAAGGGTGAAGCTGGAGAGATCAGATCCTTCGGCAGCCATCCAGTCCAGATATATTTCAGACATTTCAAGATTCCCGGTCCATGAGAATACAACAGCAGAGTATTTTCAGGTGGGAGACGATATGTTTCCTGTGCTTGTGAAGGAACTGAAACAGGCCAGAAAATACATTTTTATTGAATACTTTATCATCAATGATGGAGTGATGTGGCAGACGATCCTGCATATTCTGGAAGAGAAGGCTGCAGAAGGTGTGGATGTCCGCCTGATCTACGATGGATTTGGCTGTCTGACAACACTTCCTCATAAATATTATGAGGAACTCAGGGCGAAAGGAATCAAGTGTCAGGTATTTAATCCATTCAGACCTTTGTTGAATATTATCCAGAATAACCGTGACCACAGGAAGCTGTGTATTATAGACGGATGGGTAGGATTTACAGGCGGGATCAATCTGGCAGATGAATATATCAATCAGAAAGAGCGCTTCGGTCACTGGAAAGATACTGCAGTTATGCTGAAAGGAGAAGCAGTCTGGAATATGACAGCTATGTTTCTTCATATGTGGGCAGTAGTGGGCAGGTCAGACGAGAGTATTGATTACGAAGCATATTTCCCTCACAGATATCATGAAGAGGAATTTGAGAGTGACGGATTTATCCAGCCCTTCTGCGATACTCCCCTTGATGAGGAGATCGTAGGTGAGAATGTATATCTGAATATTATAAACAGGGCAAAGAAATACGTATATATCTGTACTCCCTATCTGATCATAGATAACGAAATGATGACTGCTCTCTGTCTGGCTTCCAAAAGCGGGGTAGATGTGCGCATTATGACACCCGGGATCCCGGATAAGAAGCTGGTATTCCTTCTCACCCAGTCCTATTACAGGCAGCTGCTTGAAGCAGGAGTAAAGATCTATGAATATCAGCCGGGATTTCTCCATGCCAAATCCTTTGTATGTGATGACGAGATCGGAGTGGTGGGTACCATCAATCTGGACTATCGAAGCCTGTATCTTCATTTCGAGGATGGCGTATGGATCTATAAGAATAAAGTAGTACAGGATATTAAAGATGATTTTGTACAGACTATGGAATACTGTAATCCTGTAGAAATGGACTTCTGCCTGAACAGAAATGCAGGAGTGCGTATCATGCAGAATATTTTCCGTGTATTTGCACCAATGATGTAAAGAGTATAAAAAAGACCGCTGAAAAGTGGTCTTTTTTGCACGATTTTTTGACAAGAGATACACATTGGATGTATAATAAAATCTAAATAAGCGTTGGGGGAAACAATAAACGAAAAGGAAGGTATATACAATGAAAGAGATTCGTACAGAAGATGCTGTAGGGCATATCTTATGCCATGACATCACACAGATCATCAAAGATGTAAAAAAAGGGGTGCTTTTTAAGAAAGGACATATTGTCAGAGAAGAGGATATCCCTCTTTTGCTTTCTGTAGGAAAAGAACACTTATATGTATGGGAAAAGAAAGAAGGGATCCTTCATGAGAATGAGGGCGCACAGGTTCTTTACAAAATCTGTGCAGGAGATTCAGACACCATCCATGGAACAGATGTAAAAGAAGGAAAGATCGAGCTGATCGCAGACATTGACGGTGTATTTAAGATCCGCAGAGATGCGCTCACAGCTGTCAACTCACTTGGAGAGATGATGATCGCATCCAGACATGGAGATTTTCCGGTAAAGAAGGGGGATAAGCTGGCAGGGACCAGGATCATTCCTCTGGTCATAGAGAAAGAGAAGATGGACCATGCAGAAGAAGTGGCAGGCTCAGAGCCGATTTTCTCCATTCTTCCCTATAAGCATAAAAAGGTGGGGATCGTAACAACAGGAAGTGAAGTACAGAAAGGTCTGATCCAGGATACATTTACTCCTGTGCTGAAAGACAAATTTGCCAGATTTCCGTCTGAGATCATGGGACAGACAAAACCGGGAGATGATATGGAGCAGATCACAGCCGATATCCTGAAATTTATTGAAGAGGGTGCAGATATTGTAGTCTGCAGCGGTGGTATGAGCGTTGACCCGGATGACAGAACACCCGGAGCTATCAAAGCTACAGGAACCCGTATCGTATCCTACGGTGCACCTGTACTTCCGGGAGCTATGATGCTGGTTTCCTACTATGAGAAGGACGGAAAGCAGATCCCGATCCTTGGACTTCCGGGATGCGTGATGTATGCAAAGAATACGATCTTTGATCTGCTTCTGCCAAGACTTATGGCAGATGATGAGATCACATTAGCTGAGATCAACCAGCTGGGAGAAGGTGGACTGTGTCTGAACTGTGATGTCTGTACATTCCCTAACTGCGGATTTGGAAAATAACTGCAGAACTCCCGGAAGAGTAACTGTAAAGGAAAAAATACATGAAAAGATTCAAAACTGTACATTATACGATTCATTCAGAAAAGATAAAAGATGCAAAAGGCGTCAGATTCGCTGTTATTGCAGACTACCATGGAAGAGAACTGGGAAAGGATAACAGGGATCTTCTTAATGAAATCGATAAATACAGACCGGATGGGATCCTGATACCCGGGGACATGATCGTAAGAAATGATCCTGTCACCATGGACACAGCAAAAGCTCTTCTGAAACGGCTTGTGCTGGAATATCCTGTTTATTATGCTCTGGGAAATCATGAGTATAAGCTGTACAGAAGCAATCCAAAAGAGAATGAACTGGTATGGAAATACCGGGAATATGAAAAGGAGCTGAAGGCAGCAGGAGTCTGCTTTCTTCACAACAGATCATGCAGGATAGAGGCAGGAAACAGCAGTCTTACTGTCTGTGGACTGGAAATTCCTCTTATCTATTATAAAAAGCCGTTTTCTCCCCGGCTTTGGGAAGAGGAGATCAGAGAGCTGGCAGGAAATCCCTCTGAGGATTCCTTTAATATCCTTCTGGCCCACAGCCCAAAGTATGGAGATTCCTATTTTAACTGGGGCGCAGATCTTATCCTGAGCGGACATTATCATGGAGGAATCGTAAGATTTGGAAAGCACAGAGGATTACTTTCCCCGCAGCTTCAGCCATTTCCTCCATTCTGCTGCGGAGATTTTCACAGAAAGGATCAGCACATGCTGGTCAGCGCAGGAGCAGGGGAACATACCATACCTGTCAGGATCCATAATCCAAGGGAAATTCTGATCGTAGATCTGAAACCCGGCCATACAACAAATTTACTTGAAGGGAAAGCACAGCATTATGGGAATTCCGGTAAAACTGGAAGTATTTGAGGGTCCTCTGGATCTGCTGCTTCATCTGATCGAAAAGAATAAAATAGATATTTACGATATTCCTATTGTAGAGATCACAGACCAGTATATGGAGTACATCCATGCAATGGAAAGGGAAGACCTTGGGGTCATGAGCGAATTTATGGTCATGGCTGCAACACTTCTGGATATCAAGTGCAGGATGCTTCTTCCAAAAGAGATAAACGAAGAGGGAGAAGAGGAAGACCCCAGAGCAGAACTGGTGGAGAAACTTCTGGAATATAAGATGTACAAGTTTATGTCTTATGAACTGAAGGATAAGATGGATGATGCTGCAAATGTATTCTTTAAAGACCCCACTCTGCCGGATGAGGTTATGCAGTACAGAGAGCCTGTAGACCCTAAAGATCTGCTGGCAGGGCTGACTCTGGAGAAGCTGAATGCCATCTACAAGTCTATCATCCGCAGACAGGAGGACAAGGTCGATCCTATCAGAAGTAAGTTTGGTACCATTGAGAAAGAAGAGATCAGTCTGTCAGATAAAATGATAGAGCTCAGGGAGTTTGCCCGTACCCACCGGAAGTTCAGCTTCCGCAATCTTCTTGAGAGCCAGTGCTCAAAAGTACAGGTGATCGTTACCTTCCTGTCTATACTGGAGCTTATGAAAATGGGACATATCCATGTGGAACAAGAAGGATTATTTGATGATATTTCTGTTGAAGTACAGACAGATCCTGACACCTGGAAGAATCTTACGGAATTTGCGGAAGAGGAATGATGCAGGACCATGAAGCACAGACAGATAATAAAAGCAAAAGGAATGAGGAAGACTGAGTGAAGATTAAGGAGACAGAAGCAGCTATAGAAGCAATACTTTTTGCAATGGGTGGTTCCGTGGAACTTTCCAGGATAGCCAAAGCCATAGGGGTGGATGAGCGGACAACAGGAAGAATCATCCGAAATATGATGGACCGCTATCAGGAGGAGGACAGGGGCATCCAGATCATTGAGCTGGAGAATTCTTTCCAGATGTGTACAAAGAAAGAATATTATGAATACCTGATCAACATTGCGCTGCATCCTCAGAAGCCTGCATTGTCAGATGTTATGCTGGAAACCCTGTCCATCATTGCATATAAACAGCCGGTGACAAAGGCAGAGATCGAGAAGATCCGAGGGGTGAAGTGTGACCATGCCATCAATAAGCTGGTAGAGTATAATCTGGTCAGGGAGCTGGGCCGCCTGGATGCACCGGGACGTCCCATCCTTTTCGGGACAACAGAGGAATTCCTGCGATGCTTCGGCGTTCAGGATCTGGAATCCCTTCCTGTCCCCGACCCTGTCCAGATTGAGGACTTTAAGGCTGAAGCAGAAGAGGAGATCCAGCTGAAACTGGATGTATGATC
>CAKSAW010000079.1 GCA_934437695.1 uncultured Blautia sp.
AATATCGGAAATATTATGAAAATCACAGGTGCATGGAACACCTTTAAGAGCAATCATCCTAAATTCCCGGCATTCTGCCAGGCAGTTTCACGTAAGGGGATCAGAGAAGGAAGCATCATTGAAATTGCAATCACTACTCCTGAGGGAGAGAAAATAGAGACAAACCTGAAAGTAAAGGACAGTGACCTGGAATTATTGAAACAGTTATCTGAATTAAAAATGTGAAAAAGTTTACAAAAATTTTATTTGTATAATAGGTATAAATCTGCTATAGTATTCTATGTTGGTTAAGTTGATTATTATTCGTTCTCATATATATTAAGAATGATAGGTTCTCAAGAGAAAGAAGAGGAAGAAAATTGCGTAAAAAATCACATATTTTATTAGCAAGATACCTTGCGGATCAGATGCAGACCACAGCAAGCCTGCAGTCTCACAGAAAAGCTTTCTGCCTGGGCAGCATTCTGCCGGATATCAAACCGTCCTTTATCACAAAAAGACACGAGTTCTACGGAACATTTGATGATGTCAAGAACCAGATGAAAGAACTGGCAGATATCAGACCGGATGAGAGTAACCAGAGAGTTTACTGGCGCCGGTTCGGCGAAGTGATCCACTATATGGCGGATTATTTTACCTTTCCTCATAACAAAACATATACAGGAAGCTTTAGCCAGCATAATCATTATGAGAAAGTGCTCAAGAACAGACTGAAATCCTGTATACAGCAGGGAGAGGCACATGAATATCTGGAGCCGGCTATCCGCTTTGCAGACTTCTCCACACTGATCGATTATATTGAGGCAAGCCATGAGAGATACCTCAATAAGCTTCGCTGTGTAGAAGAGGATATCCGCTTTATCCTGAATATGTGCTTTCAGGTTGTACAGGGACTGATACAGATATGCTTTGGCAAGAGCTTTGCAGGAGCTGTACAGGCAGCCTGACAGATATATACTGATAAGATAACAGACAGAGGTTGTGTGAGTTTTATTCATACAGCCTTTTTTGTTGCGTGCCAGACAGATAGAATTGTCTGTTTCGTTGTTCGTGGACTTTTTGCAGCCCTGAAAGGAATTCACTGATGCAGGTAAAATGTGACAAAAAAGTGAATTTTAGCCAAATGAAAAATTTGACGGGTTTGAGCGGTTGATTTCAGAAAATGATTATGCTAGAATAAAAAAGGTTAATGTTTTAGTAAAATAACATAATAATGTGAAAAGTAATTTCGATAGTATGCCCTTATAAACAGGGGGTAAGGACATGCTCGCAGTAAGAAGGGAGCAATTTAGATATATGAAAAACAAGTATCTCACCAGGTTCTTATGTCTGACATTGATGTCAGGGATGGTGTTATCCACTCCTGCATCAGTATTTGCAGCAGAGGACGTAACTGCATATGCAGCTGATGCAGACGGTTCTGATTTCAGTGACTCCAGTGATTTTGGCTCAGGAGAGGAAAATCCGACACCGGAACCTGCAGACCCGACACCGGCTCCAGCAGATCCAACACCGGCTCCGGTCGATCCGACGCCGTCACCTGTAGACCCGACACCGGTTGATCCAACACCAACACCTGCAGATCCGACACCATCACCGGTTGATCCGACACCAACACCTGCAGATCCAACACCAACACCTGCAAATCCAACACCAACACCAGGTTCACAGATTACAAAGGCAGCTCAGGATGTGATCAACAGGATCAAAGAACTGAATGAACAGCCCATTACTCTGGAGAAGAAATCCATTGTTCTGAGTATCCGCACTGCATACGATGCCCTCTCTGACAAGGAGAAGGATCAGGTTTCCAATTACAACCTGCTGATCCAGGCAGAAGCTACCATTGCTCACCTGGAATCACAGAAGAATAATCCGAATGCCAATAATCCGTTTACAGGTAATACCAATGCTGCACAGACAGGAACTCCTGTATATTATGCATCCAATATCCACGCAGGAAAGGATTTCTACCTGGACAGCCTGAAGAATAATTACAATCTGACCTTCTCAGATGACTTTGCTTCTGTAATGGACGAGATTGAGAAGGAATATAAAGAGAAGAACAAGGTGGCAGATGCAAGCGATGTGAGTGGAAGCAAGACTACCACATCAGCAGACACTCTTCTGGTAAGAAACTGGCAGGATATCCTTGCAGTCTATGTATACCAGCAGAGCAAAGATGGAAAGACAGAGTTTACTCTTGATTCCTCATGCAAGAAAGAACTGGCAAAGATCTTCGCTGAGATGAATCCTATTGTGAGAGATAAACAGGATATCACCCATGTTACATATGGTGACCGTAAGATCAACTACTATATTAAGAAGAATAAGATTGCGAAGAAAGACCGTACCATCCTTAAGAAATATGTGGAGACAGACTGCAAGCTTCTCTGCGCAGTCGTAACTGCTGCCAACGGATTTGTCCGTGAGAGCGTTGGGGACGATGTTTCAGAAGAGAGAGTAAATGTTATCTCAGCAGCCTATTCACTTGTTGGTAAGGTTGGCTACTTCTGGGGCGGCAAGTCCACAGTGATCGGAGAAGATCCAAGCTGGGGAACCAGTGAGAAGGTATCCGCAGAGGGAAGTAAGAGTACAGGTACGATCCGTGCATACGGACTGGACTGCAGCGGTTTTGTTACCTGGGCAGTGATCAATGGATATCAGAGCAAGGACATGCAGGCAGCTGTAGGTGACGGAACCTCAGATCAGTGGGAGAAGGCAAACGTGGTAACTGAGGCGGATGCACAGCCGGGAGATCTGGTATTCCAGAAAGGACCGGAAGCAGGAAGCGATAATCATGTAGGCATCCTCTGCGGAAAGACTGATGCAGGTGACTGGATCGCAGTACATTGTTCCTCAGGCAAGAACGGAGTAACCGTGGGCGAAGCATACAGCGCAAGCTTCCGATATATCCGTCAGCCATCCTTCTATCCTACACAGGAGCAGATCCTGGAAATGCAGAGCAGCAGCTCAGCAGTCAGCGCGGGAACAGATATTTTTGCTTCCAATGTGACAGTAAGCAATACACTTCAGGATGCGATTAAATCAAATACTTCCGGAACAACAGGCTTTACATCTTCAGATACATCTGATACAACATCTATCCTTCCGGATAAGATCGATCTGTCAAAAGAAGATGTTGCTGTATTCAAGGCAAAATGAGAGTAAGAGAGGGTTAGCCCTCTCTTTTTCTTTGCACTTCTTATCTTTCTACATCCCTCTTTACACCCCGAAAACGCATTGAAATTGACGAATTTGCATTATATCTTGCGGAATATGCTCGAAAAAGACAAAAAACTGGTACAAATAGGAAAACAGAAATTGACAAAGTGTACAATATATGTTAACTTTTAACTATTAGAAATATCGGAGGATGGGACATAAACAGGCTATTGTTCTGTCAGATAGTAGCGACAGATGTCAATGGCGCTGTTATGTCCGGAAAAAGATATACAAATGGCATTAAGACGTGAGAGAATGAGGCTTGGTGACTTGCTCATCAGGCAGAACGTACTGACAGAAGATCAGTTGAAAAAAGCTCTGGCACTGCAGAAGGGAAGCGGCAAGAAGATCGGAGAGATCCTTATAGATAACGGATTTATCACAGAGGATATCATTGTGCGTGCACTTCAGATGCAGCTGGGGCTTAAAGTCGTTCAGCTGACAGGTGTGACGATCCCCAAAGAAGTCCGAAACCTGGTCAGCGTAGACCTTCTTAAGAAATATACCTGCATTCCATTTGAACTGGATCCCTACAATGCAAATATCCTTCATCTGGCAATGGCAGATCCGATGGATATGGCTGCGATCGATGACATATCTATTGTGACAAATCTTCAGATAGAGCCATACATAGCTACTACCAGAGATATCCTTGCTGCAATAGATAAATGTTACGGTGCGTCAGAGACACTGGATGCAGCCAGACGTTTTACCCAGGAGAGGGCACAGCTTCGTGGAGGAGCATCAGAGGATGATTCGGACACAGATGTAAGTGATGCGCCTATTGTACAGCTGGTCCGTTCCCTTATTGAACAGGCGATCCGCCAGAGAGCCAGCGACATCCATATCGAAGCTCTTGAGAACAAGGTTCGTGTACGTTATAGGATTGACGGTGCACTCTATGAGCGTATGGTATATGACAACAGCCTTCTCCCCGCGATCTCTACCCGTATCAAGATTCTTGGGGGTATGGACATCTCAGAGAAAAGGAAACCTCAGGACGGGCGTATGTCCATTATGGTAGACAGACAGGACTATGATATCCGAATTTCCTCTCTGCCTACTGTGCACGGAGAGAAGATCGTAATGCGACTCTCTTCAAAACTGAACCTTACACGTAACAAGAAAGACCTGGGACTTCCACCCGATGAGATGGAACGTTTCGACCATATGCTGGCTAATCCTTTCGGGATCATCCTTGTAACCGGACCGACAGGAAGCGGTAAATCCACTACCCTGTATACCGCATTAAGTGAATTAAATAAAGAAGCAGTCAATATCGTCACAGTAGAGGATCCTGTGGAGGCAGATATTGAGGGCATCAATCAGGTACAGGTCAACAATAAGGTAGACCTGAATTTTGCGTCAGCCCTTCGTTCCATTCTCCGTCAGGACCCGGATATCATTATGATCGGTGAGATCCGAGACAGGGAGACTGCTGCTATTGCAGTACAGGCCTCCATAACCGGACATCTGGTTGTCTCTACATTGCATACAAATAATGCAGTAGGTACTCTGAACCGTATGGCGGACATGGGCGTGGAGAGATATCTGATCGCAGATTCTGTTGTGGGAGTTATCGCACAGCGCCTTGTGCGTAAGCTGTGCAGCCATTGCAAGAAGATGCGCCCTGCAACCTCTGAGGAGAAGAGAGTGCTGAGGATGAATACACAGGAGGAAGTAAATGTCTACGAACCCTGCGGCTGTGATTTCTGCAGCCATACAGGATATTACGGGCGTATCGGTGTGTTCGAGATCATGGAGGTCAATGACGAGATCCGTGACCTGATCGCAGAGAATGGCACAACAGAGGAACTGGAACGTGCAGCCAGAAACAGCGGTATGCGCACACTGAGAGAGAATGGTATCAACTATGTGCTGAACGGTACCACCTCTGTGGAAGAGATGCTTAAGGCATCTTATGAATAACGTAAGTTTACAGACGATTAATTCTACAGACTATTAATATAGAAGGAATTCCTGCGAACCGGAGCTCTCCGGAGATTCTCAGGGAGTTACGAGGCAGATTAGGAAATATGTAT
>CAKSAW010000080.1 GCA_934437695.1 uncultured Blautia sp.
GCTGACAGAACAGATTATGACCTGACTCAGCATCAGAATGTATCCGGACAGGATCTGACATATTTTGATGATGAGAAAAAACAGAAATACATCCCATACGTAATCGAGCCGTCACTGGGTGCTGACCGTGTGGTACTTGCATTCCTGTGCAGCGCATATGATGAAGAAGTTCTGGATGCAGAGAAGAATGATGTTCGTACTGTTCTTCATTTCCATCCGGCACTTGCACCTGTTAAGATTGGTGTGCTTCCTCTTTCGAAGAAGCTTAATGAGGGTGCAGAGAAGATCTATCAGCAGTTGAGCAAGAAATATAACTGTGAATATGATGATCGTGGAAACATCGGTAAACGTTACAGAAGACAGGATGAGATTGGTACTCCGTTCTGTGTAACTTATGATTTTGAGTCCGAAAACGACGGAGCAGTTACTATCCGTGACCGTGATACTATGGAGCAGGTTCGTGTGAAAATCGATGAACTGGATGCATATTTTGCGGATAAATTTACATTCTGATCAGTTTGAAAATATTAACAGAAAATTGTTAATATAAAATAAGAAATCAAAAAGACAAGGGTGTCGCAATGCGGCATCCTTGTCTTTTTTGGAATATGATCAGTCTTTCTGAGCTTTTTGACGAGCGAGTTTCTCAATGATATCAACACATGCGTCAAATCCTAAAGTTCCGGTATCCAGACACAGATCGTAGTCACGGTATGTACCAAGATCATGTTTGGTATATGTCTTGAAATAGGTTTCGCGCATATCATCTATTTTGTTCAGGTATTTTCGTGGATCTTCCTTTCCGCTTAAGCCTAACTTGCGGACATGCTCTGTACGAAGATCAATATCTGCATGAAGAAAGACATCCAGACTTGGTATTCCGGCTTCACGCAGGATCAGGTTGGAGCAACGTCCGATCAGGATGCAGTCCTGCTGTGCAAGGTGGAGAACCAGTTCTTTCTGTGCACGGAAAATAGCATCATGGGAACTGGAATAGTTCATGGAATTTCCAAGGAAGTTGTCCAGAAGTCTGGCACTGCGGCTTAAATTTTCACCTTCACGTTCAATATCTTCTTCAGAATATCCGCTTCTGGAAGCAGTCTCTTTTACAAAATCTTTATCATAATAAGGGATGCCAAGTTGCTCTGAGAGTACTTTTGCAATGCTGTGTCCGCCGGCACCGAATTCACGACTGATCGTGATGACTGGATATATTTTTTTAGCCATAATAATTACCTCCATCGGGTTGATTTTGTATATTAATTGTTACTGATAACGGAGTGAACAGTAACTCTTAGTTTCATTGTAACGTTTTTTGGGACAGTCTTCAATAAATATTTTCATTTTAAAATAAATATGATATAATATTTCAATATGTTTATATAATTTGGAAGAAGGAGATGAATCTATGACGAAAAAAGAGCTTTTCGGAAGCAAAAGAAAATCAGGCAGACTCTTTGGCCTGATTGTGTCTCTGGTTCTTGCAGTTAGTCTTTTGAGTGGCTGCGGACAGGGGAAAACCCGCCTGACATTCGGTACCGGAGGTACTGCCGGTACTTATTATTCTTATGGCGGTGTAATTGCCCAGTATATTACGAATAATACAGATGTCAAGGTTACTGCTGTTTCTACAGGAGGATCAAAGGCAAATCTGCAGTCTGTTCAGGATGGGGATTTTCAGCTTGGATTTGTACAGTCTGACGTTATGGCTTATGCATGGAATGGTGTAAGAGCTTTTGAGCAGGATGGTGCGACTCACGATTTCAGAACTTTGGGTGGTCTTTATGCTGAGACAGTTCAGCTGTTCACCATGGATCCTGATATTAAAACAGTAGCGGATCTGAAGGGAAAGAGCGTATCGATCGGTGCTGCAAACTCAGGTGTGTATTTTAATGCACTGGATGTGTTAAATGCAGGAGGTATTACTCTTGATGACATTCATCCACAGTATCTTTCCTTTGAAGACAGTAAGGAGTCATTAAAGGATGGAAAGATTGATGCTGCATTTATTGTTGCAGGAGCACCTACAACAGCAATTACAGAGCTTGCAACAACGAATGGAGTATATCTGATCAACATTGACGGAGATATCCGTGAATCTATTTTAGATGATTGTCCATACTATACCACTTATCAGATTCCGGCAGGTACTTATCCGGGACAGGATGAACCGGTGGAGACAATTACTGTTAAGGCAACAATTGTTGTATCTGAGAATTTGGATGATGATACTGTGTACGATATGACGGCTGCTATTTTTGACCATGCAGATGAGATTGCATCCGAGAATGCAAAGGGAGAGGAACTTTCCCTGGAGAATGCCACTACCGGTATGACAATACCGTTCCATGAGGGTGCTGCACGTTACTATGCAGAGCATGGAATTACAGTTGACACGAAAGGGGAATAACCGGTATGAAAGAATATAACAGTAAAAAAGTAAATACATCCCCGGTGGGACAGTCGGAGTCAGAAGGGGCTGATGTAGATGCGGTTATGAAGAAATACGACCGCGAGTCTAATATCCGTATATGGACAGGAAAATATAAGCTTGCTATCCGCGGAATTCTCATCGCATTCTCACTGTGGTGTATCTATGTAACACTTTTTGCAACATTTCTGGAGGAAATCCGACTGACTTCTTTCCTGGGACTGATCGTTCTGATCGGGTTTCTGACTTATCCTGCAAAGAAGGGTGACATCAGAGAGAATTATATGCCGATAAGCGATATTATTTTTATGCTGCTTGGCACAGGTGCTTTTTTGTATTTCACCTTTAACGCGAATAAAATTATTAATCAGGGTACCAGATTTGAAACCTATCAGATCATTATCGGTATTATTGGTATTCTGGCACTCGTTGAGCTTACCAGACGCTGTGTTGGTCTGCCAATTCTGATCGTGGCTGGATTTTTCCTGATTTATGCGCTGACTGTAGGACTTACCAATCCGGCATTTTTTGGCAGGGTGAAATTTCTGGTGCGTAACCTTTTCTATACAAAAGAAGGTATTTTTTCCACACCAGTAAATGTATGCTCAAAGTATATTGTAGTGTTTATTATTTTTGGTGCGTTTCTGGAGAGAACAGGAATCTCTAATTTCTTTATCCAGCTTGCAAACTGCGTGGCTGGAAAATATGCAGGTGGTCCTGCGAAGGTAGCAGTTATCAGTTCTGCTCTTTGCGGAATGGTTTCTGGTTCTTCTGTAGGTAATACAGTTACCACAGGTTCGGTTACGATCCCTATGATGAAAGAAACCGGATACAAGTCGGAGTTTGCAGGTGCAGTAGAAGCGGCTTCTTCTACAGGTGGACAGATCATGCCGCCGATTATGGGCGCTGCTGCATTCCTTATGGCTGATTTTATAGGAGTACCCTATTCACAGATCATTGTCAGAGCAATCCTGCCGGCATTGCTGTATTTTACAGGGATCTTTATTGCGGTTCATCTGGAAGCTAAGAAACTGGGACTTTCCGGTATTCCAAAAGAAGAACTTCCTGTATTTAAGATCCTGATTCGTAAAATTTATCTGTTATTACCGTTGGTTATGCTGGTTATCTGGGTATCAGGAAACTATATGACAATGCAGAAAGCCGCAAGTTATGCAATCGTTCTTTCTATTATAGTAAGTCTGTTTGATAAAGAGAACAGAATCAGTGTTACAAAATGTCTTGATGCCTTGGAAGCAGGTGGAAGAGGTGTTATTTCTGTAGCTGTAGCCTGTGGTGTTGCAGGTATTATTTCCGGTTCCATTACTATGACAGGTCTTGCAAATGACCTGATCAACGGAATTATCAGTGTTGCAAACGGAAAACTGATTATTGCGCTTCTTCTGACAATGCTTTGCTGTATTGTGCTTGGTATGGGGGTTCCGACTACAGCAAATTACTGTATCATGGCAGCAACCTGTGCACCGATTCTGGTACGTATGGGAGTGCCAATTATGGCAGCTCACTTCTTTGTATTTTATTTCGGTATTGTAGCAGATATTACACCGCCGGTAGCACTTGCTGCTTATGC
The DNA here is from genome assembly GCA_934437695.1 of uncultured Blautia sp. Taxonomy (GTDB): domain Bacteria; phylum Bacillota; class Clostridia; order Lachnospirales; family Lachnospiraceae; genus Blautia_A. Next base: position 4,020 of record CAKSAW010000080.1, read on the forward strand.
AGGTTCTGCAATCGCAAAATCGAACCCAATGAAGACTGCGTTTACAGCCTCGAAATTGGCTATCGCGGTATTCATTGTGCCGTATGTATTCTGCTTCAATCCGTCCATGCTTCTGATCGATACCACTGCTGTCAGTGTAGTTCAGATTTTTATCACTTCACTAATCGGCGTATTTGGTCTGTCAGCATCACTGGAAGGTTTTCTGTTTGTGAAGATGCCTGCAATTGTCCGCATTATGCTGGCTGTAGGAGGACTGATGCTTATCAATCCAACGCTTATGACGGATATTTTGGGACTGCTTCTGATCGTTGCCGGATGTGCATGGCAGAAAATGCAGCAGAATAAAACGAAGGTAGTGGCCTGACAGATAAAGTTCTGATTATTTGTTCTACAGTGGGCTGGAAGGAGAGTTTCGTAAGATTGGGGGAAAATATGCATAAAAAAATATCAATTGAACAGTCAAAAATATCAGATGGTATTAACTTTGTTGAGAATGGTCTTGCAGAATTAAAAATTGCAAAAAAGCAAAGAATGAAGACCATGCTTGTGGTAGAGGAAGCGCTGGTCAAACTGACTGAACACGCAGAGAGTCAAGAGGATCAGATTGGTATCAGTTTAAATAAAAATCTGAACAGGATTTATGTCAATATGACTCTTAGGGGACAGGAATTTCAACTGATACAGGGATATACAGTTGAGGAGGTACTAAACCGGGAGAATGATGAGCAGCAGTCTTCGCAGGAAGAAGAGGGAATGATCAGGGATATACTTCTGAGATCCAATAAAGACCAGCTCCGCTATAAAAATAAGAATCATACCAATATGGTAGAGATCATGGTACAGAAAAATCCCCATGCAATGGCAATACAGACAATGCTTGCCCTGGTAGCAGCCATTGTGGTGGGAATGCTTATGAAGACCTTTGTACCTGATACAGTTAATATGGTATTAAATGATAATATATTTTCATCTATCAGTACCATGTTTCTGAATGCCCTGAAAATGATCGTAGGTCCTGTGGTATTCTTTTCCATTGTCAGCAGTATTTCACAGTTTGGGGATCTGAAGGAGGTTGGCAGAATCGGTGGTAAGATTATGGGATTTTATATGCTTACAACTGTACTGGCTATTCTTTCCTCAACTGGTATTTTTTATATTTTTCAGCCCGGAGACCCGAAGCTTGCATCAAAGCTGACTGCAGATGTGTCAGCAATCGCATCTTCG
>CAKSAW010000081.1 GCA_934437695.1 uncultured Blautia sp.
TACTCATTTGTCACAGTATTGCTTGCAAGGAATGCATGGATACCGAATTCCTCAGCACCTTTCTCTTTCAGAATCCTGAATGCATCAAAAATCTGCTCAGTAGTCATACCATATTTGGAATCTCCGGGATTATCCATAATATCATTGCTGATCTTAAACACTCCGCCCGGATTATAACGGCAGCTGATTACCTTCGGAATATATCCCACAGCTCTTTCCACACTTTCAATGTGTGTGATATCATCCAGATTTATGATTCCGCCGATCTCATCTGCATATTTAAACTCTTCTTCCGGTGTATCATTAGAAGAAAACATCACATCTCCTTCTTTACATCCGATCGCTTTGGCCATCATCAGCTCTGTCATTGAAGAGCAGTCACATCCACAGCCATACTCTTGAAGGATCTGGATCAGAAATGGATTTGGAGTTGCTTTTACAGCAAAGAACTCTTTAAAGCCTTTGTTCCATGCAAATGCTTCTTTTACTGCCTTTGCGTTTTCACGGATACCTTTTTCATCATAAAGATGGAAAGGAGTAGGAAACTGCGCGGTAATTTCCTGGAGCTTATCCAGGGTGACAAATGGTACTTTCTTCATAATAATTTCTCTCCTCTTGTGTCTTACTTCTTGTGTATATGTGTATATAAATGATCCTGACAGTACTCATAGTTTCCATTACATTTAGAACAGAAACGGAATTCCAGATTTGGATCATCTTTCTCTGTACGGCCACAGACTGCACATTTATGCTTTGTCACTCCTCCCGCATTGCTGCTGCCCGGGAAAGGAACTGTCTTACTTTCCCCCATAGCTCTCTTAAACTGATTTCTCCGATGAATCTCCTTCGGATTGTATCTGTTAAAGTTTCTTGTTCCCAGGAAGAAAATAATAAAGTTCAGTAAGGATGCGATGACCGGCAATGCCATAAACCAGGCGCCGCCCATAACATATCTCACAATATCATATGCCACGATCAATGCATATACGATTGCCATCCATTTCATCTTAATAGGGATCACAAAATATAACATTACTCTCATTTCCGGATATGTCAGTGCATAGGCCAGGAAAATAGAAAGACTGATATAATAGGTAGAAAACAGCCCTCCATTGTAAATCATGTCCAGTACACCGCCGGTTATAAAATACAGAATAAATGCAGAGATTACTGTAAATATCATTCCCGAAAAAATATATAATGTAAATCGGAATGAACCCCATGTGCGTTCCAATGATGCACTGATGGGATAATAAAAGAATAGTATTGCGATCACAAACCATAAAGCAGACGTTGTACTCGGTGGATAAATAATCCATGTAACAAGTCTCCATATCTGACCCTGCAGGATTTTGGAAACATTCAGACTCAACATTCCGAGTATACTGGGATTTACGATCATCAGTGCATATCCCAGAACATAACTTACAATAATGTAGATCGTAAGATTCTCAATCCCGCGATTTCCAAATTTTCGTTCCAGTTTGTCAATAAATTTCATAATTCTCCTTTACTGTTCTCATTTCCAATTTTTTCATCTGTCAAAAGAACTTCTTCTTAGACAAGAATATCGCTGCAATGATACTTACCACTACTGAAAGGATGATCACAATAAGGAATCCCCAGGGTGTCCTGGAAAACGGCATTCCGGCTGCACTGAGGTTCATTCCATAGGCACTGAATACAATGGTTGGAATGCTCATAACAATGGTGATAACAGCCAGGACCTTCATAACAATGTTCAGATTATTGGATATAACTGAAGCAAAGGTTCCCATCATGCTGCTAAGGATACCACTGTAAATATTGGCCATCTCAATAGCCTGCTTATTCTCAATGATAACATCCTCCAGAAGTTCTGTATCCTCCGGATATTTCTTGATACTTTCCACCTTCAAAAGCTTCTCTAACACCATCTCGTTAGACCGCAAAGAGGTCGTAAAGTATACCAGCGACTTCTCCAGTTCCAGAAGTTCCATCAACTCCTGATTTCTTGTGGACAGATGAAGCTTCTCCTCGATCTGTTCGCTCTTCTTATCTATAATACGCAGATATCTCAGATACATACTGGCATTACGGTACAGGATCTGCAGGATAAATCTTGTCTTCATGTAAGTAAAAAAGTTTCTCACCCTGCCTTCCATAAATCTGGCGAGAACCTGTGTATCTTCCAGACATACAGTAAAGATCATGTTCTGAGTTACAATAATACCAAGAGGAATGGTCACATACCAATCCTTCTCATTACGTTCTTCAATTGCAGGTACATCTGCGAGGATAAGGGTGTAATTGTCCTCCACTTCAATACGGGAACGTTCTTCCTCATCCAAAGGTGCGCGCAAATCGTCCACCTCTATTCCAAACTGCTCGGAAATTTCAAAAATCTCTGTTGCCGTAGGATTTGTCAGTGCAATCCAGCAGCCATCTTCTGGTTCCTGTATCTCATGGATGGAGCCATCGATTGTCTTAAAAATCCTTACCACGATTCACACTTCCCTTCTTTTCTCGATCTCCCTCATCAAATCTAAGCATGCTCATTCTCTCAGAATACAACAGCTTATATAACTCTCTGTTTTCCACAAAGATTCAACCACCATTATAATTTGAACATGAATTTTTGTCAATTCCAATGGTTCCGGTTTACAAAACTTTTACACTTCGCTATAATAAAGTCATTCTTTAGATAACAAAATAACACTACGAAAGGATACAAGTATATGAGCCAGTCATCATTTGGAAATAAATTTAAGGTAACTACCTGGGGCGAATCACACGGAAAAGCTCTGGGCGCTGTAGTAGACGGATGTCCTGCAGGTCTTCCTCTCTGCGAGGAGGATATCCAGGTATTCCTTGACAGAAGAAAACCCGGACAGAGCAAATACACAACTGCACGCAAGGAAGGGGATCTGGTAGAGATTCTTTCAGGAGTCTTTGAAGGCAGGACCACAGGTACTCCTATTTCCCTGATGGTAAGAAATACAGACCAGCGTTCCAGAGACTACGGAAACATCGCATATTCCTACCGCCCCGGTCATGCAGACTATACCTTTGACCAGAAATACGGTTTCCGCGACTACAGAGGCGGCGGACGTTCTTCAGGACGTGAAACCATCGGAAGAGTTGCAGCCGGTGCCATCGCATCCAAAATCTTAGGTGAACTGGGTATTTCTTTCTGTACGTATACAAGATCTATCGGACCTGTTGAGATCAGTTCATTTGACAAAGAAGAAATCTGCAGGAATGCATTTTATATGCCAGATCCACAGGCAGCTGCCAGGGCAGGTGAATATCTTGAAGAATGTATGAAGAACCAGGACAGTGCAGGCGGCGTGATCGAATGCCGCATCACTGGAGTACCGGCAGGACTGGGTGATCCTGTCTTTGACAAGCTCAGCGCAGTTCTGGCCCATGCTTTAATGTCCATCGGCGCAGTCAAGGCAGTTGAGATTGGCGACGGCATTGCAGTAACCTCATTAAACGGTTCCACAGACAATGACGGTTTCACTGTGAAAGAAGGAAAAATCACAAAAACTACAAACCATGCAGGCGGCATTATGGGCGGAATCAGTGACGGAAGCGAGATCATACTCCGTATCCACATCAAGCCGACCCCATCTATCAGCCAGCCTCAGCAGACTGTCACCAGAGACAAAGAAGCCCTTTCCCTGGAAATCCACGGCCGTCATGATCCTGTCATTGTTCCCCGGGCTGTGGTTGTGGCAGAATCCATGGCAGCTATCACACTGACAGATGCCCTCTTTGCCAATATGAGCGCACAGATGGATAAAGTACGCAGTTTTTATCTCAAATAATCAGTTTTTCCATTATACTATACTGACAGTCTGACATCCTGAATAATTTGCCCTGACAAAAAAAGTTTGCCCTGACGGAAAATATTTCCATCAGGGCAAACTTTTTTTATTCTTCAGGCACCGGCCAGATATGAATACTGTTTGGTTCTGATATCTTCAGCGGTTTGCCATGCATTACAATGATATTCTTCTCATAATCCACTGTAAAAACATTAATCGTACCACTTACATGATTTACAACAGCCAGATGTCTGTCATCCGGGAAGATCACCAGATCCTTAGGATATTCCCCGCTGATCGGAAGAGTAAACTTTCTGGTCAGAAGTCCTGTCTCTTCATCTCTCTCAAACATAGATACTGTATCCTCACCTGCTGTTGTACAGAACAGGTGCTTGCCGTCATTTGCAAGTGACAAACCTGAAGCAGCATTATGAGTATCATGGATATCCCTCTTTGGACTGGTCTCTATAGTCTGGATCAGTTCAAACTCCGGTGTCTTACCACTTCCGTCATATCTGTAGGTCTTAATCTCATTACTGAGCTCAAAAAGAATATATGCGTATTTCCCATCATCACTGAATCTGATAATACGTGGACCACTCTCTCTCGGACATCTTAAGATATCAACCAGCTCCAGCTTGTTAGTCTGCTTATTGACACGATAAATCTTCACCTGATCAATACCATTATCAACAGCACACAGATACTTGTTATCAGGAGTCGGACGAACACAGTTTACATGCGGACGGAAATTACGCTCTGCAACGCTTCCAAGTCCCGTATGAAAAACACCATCCATCAGACTGCCAAGTCTTCCGTCCTTATGAGTATGTACAACGGTCACTTTACCGTCATGGTATCCTGCAACATAAAGATACTTGCCATCAACATCTGTAGAAAGAAAACAGCCTCTCATTCCATCAATGCCAATACTGTTGATACGTGACAGATCACCGTTCTTATCACGCTCAAACACTGCCACGCCTTCATCTTCTATGGAATAAAGATACTTACCATTCTTTGAAACAGCCGTGTGAGACGCATTGCTTACCTCAACGCTGCTGCGCTCTGTAAGAGTGCCATTCTCCACATCAACATCATAAACATGAATTCCCTGTCTGGAAGAGCCATGTGTATAAGTACCCACATAAGCTACATATTTTTTTTCACTCATAATGCTTCTTGCCTCCTGCTGTCCTTTGCCCGTTTATTCTGGCCGACATCACCATATGATATCGACATTATAGCATATTTTACCAATACTCACAATACAGGGTATCTTATTTTTATGTATTTTTCCAAATCCAAAGTTACTGTTCACTTCGTTCTCAGTAACACGCTTCGCGGAATATTACCACTGAACAATAAC
>CAKSAW010000082.1 GCA_934437695.1 uncultured Blautia sp.
ATATTCACAATTTCTGTATTATACAAAAAAGCACCCGGATTGTCAAGCATTCCGAGCGCCTTTGCTATTGTTTATATTTCTCATTTCACATGGTTTTAACTTTTATTCTAATCTTGATAAAAGCGCCTCCAGAGCTTCATAACTTTCTATGGTATTTGACTCTCTTCTAAGTCCGGCACTGTGACGCATACCTGCTGTATACCAAGCAACATGTTTACGCATCTCACGGATCCCTACGAATTCGCCTTTTAACTCAATCTGTTTTCTGGCATGACGCAGGATCATCTCCCGGATTTCTTCTGCAGATGGACGTTCCTGCAGTTCCCCTGTCTGAAAATAATGATTCATCTCTCTAAACAGCCACGGATTCCCTCTCACTGCACGTCCGATCATCACTGCATCACATCCTGTCTGTTTCATCAGTGCTTCTGCTTTCAATGGAGAATCCACATCCCCATTTCCAATCACCGGAATGGTAAGCGCCTCTTTTACTCTGCGGATCGTATCCCAGTCTGCTGTACCGGAATAGTACTGCTGTCTGGTACGTCCATGTACTGCAATAGCAGCTGCGCCAGCATCTTCAATACGTTTTGCGATCTCCACAATATCTACAGGCTCATTTTCAAAACCAATACGCACTTTGACAGTAAGCGGTTTACTGATAGCAGACGATACCTTTCGGACAATCTCCTCAATCAGATCCGGCTTTTTCAGCAGTGCAGAACCTTCTCCGTTGTTAACAACCTTTGGTACCGGACATCCCATATTGATATCCAGGATGTCGAAATCTCTGTCTTCAATAGATTTTGCAACTTCAGCCATAAGATCCGGCTCACTGCCGAAAAGCTGCATAGAAACCGGATGTTCACATGGATTGATTTCCATTAATGCAATAGTATTTTTGTTATGAAAAGAAATCGCTTTTGCACTGATCATTTCCATACAGATCAGTCCTGCACCCTGTTCTTTGCAGAGGGTTCGAAATGGCAGGTCTGTAACACCTGCCATTGGTGCAAGAACGAATGGATTGTCAATCTCCACATTTCCTATTTTCCACTGCATCTTCATGAATGGTTCTCTCGCCTGTACCGGCTCATTCTTTGTCTGCATGAAATCAGTCCTCACTGCCCTGTGTTTTCTTCAGTTCTTCCTCCGGGATATCTCCAAGAAAGAATACCTTATAATACATTTCCAGAGATTCCAGAAGTTCCTTCTTTTCCTGCTGAAGCTGTTTGATCTTCAGTCCACTTCCAATCTCATCATAACGTGCATCTGCTTCCAGCGCTTCTGTTTTAAACTGCAATCTGCCGTCCTCGTCAAATTCCAGCATCAGGATTCCGCCTACATCCTCTGTGTAAAGAACACACATGATCTGCAGTTCTTTTTTCACATGATCCGGAAGAGCATTAAAATCCTGATTAAAATAAAATTTCTTCTCATAGGCGCTTGCACCGCAGAGAGTAATATTGTCCTGATACATAAATTACTGTTTCCCTCTTTCGAAATTATTCGGAATCTTTATACATAACTGTAAAGTCCACGCACCGAAACTTCTCCTGCACTGACTTTCACAACTTCTTTATCCTGCTTCTCCACAAGCAGTTCACCTTTTTCATCAATTCCTCTGCAGATTCCCTCAAAGCTTCTTTCACCATTAATCACTCTGACAGGCTGATCCAGGTTTGCAAGAATTCTGTGGTAATCCTCCAACAGATAAGTAAAATCGCAAGTCTGTACGAATTTCTCGTAGTTGATCTCAAAATATTTCATTACCAGTGCAATCACCTGATTTCTGTCATATTCATGACCGCCTTCCAGAAGCAGTGAGGTTGCTTTATCCTGCATTTCTTCTGGAAATTCTTCCAGATTTACATTGACTCCCACACCTATGAGAACATAATTGATCTTTACGCCATTTGTACCCATCTCTGTCAGGATCCCACAGATCTTTTTCCTGGAGATCACAATATCGTTGGGCCATTTGATACTTACATCAAACCCCAGTTCCTCTGCTGCCTGTGCAACTGCCAGTCCCATGACCAGAGTCAGCATGGACGCATACTGCGGAGAAAATTCCGGTCTGAGAAGCAAAGTCATCATCACTGAGCTTCCCTCCGGAGCTTCCCATTTTCTGTCAAAACGCCCTCTGCCTGCAGACTGAAATTCTGCTACTGCCAGTGTTCCATGCTCTGCGCCTTCTTTTGCAAGACGTTTGATCCAGGAATTCGTGGAATCTGTTTCTTTTGCAAAATGGACGGTTTTGCCCGCCCATTTTGTATTTATTGCCTGTGAAATTGTTTCTTTATTATACAGAGTATTCTGTTCCATTATCTGTTCTCCGGCTCTCCCAGGGTTGCCACCATAACAGCCTTAATCGTATGCATACGGTTCTCAGCCTCGTCAAATACCTTTGACTGCTCAGACTCAAATACCTCGTCTGTCACTTCCATGTCTGTCAGGTTAAATCTCTCTCCCATTTCCTTACCGATCTTTGTCTTAAGATCATGGAATGCCGGCAGGCAATGAAGGAAGATTGCTTTCTCTCCTGCATTCTTCATAACATCTTTTGTTACTTTATAAGGTGTCAGATCATGAATTCTCTCTGTCCATACTTCATCCGGTTCACCCATGGATACCCATACATCTGTATAGATAACATCCGCATCCTTTGTGCCGGCCTGAACATCCTCAGTCAGAGTAATGCTTCCGCCGGATGCTTTTGCATATTCCTCACACTGAGCAACCAGTTCAGCATTCGGGAAATATTTCGCAGTTGTGCAGGCTACAAAATGCATTCCAAGCTTTGTGCAGGCAACCATCAGGGAATTGCCCATGTTATAACGGGCATCACCCATGTATACAAGCTTACGTCCTTTTAAATCTCCGAAATGCTCACGGATAGTCAGCATATCTGCGATCATCTGTGTTGGATGATATTCATTTGTAAGTCCGTTCCACACCGGAACACCTGCATGTTTTGCAAGCTCTTCCACAACTTCCTGGCCAAATCCGCGATATTCAATACCATCATACATTCTTCCCAGAACTCTCGCTGTATCAGCGATGCTTTCTTTCTTACCGATCTGAGAACCTGTAGGATCCAGATATGTGCTTCCCATTCCAAGATCATGCGCTGCTACTTCAAAAGCACAGCGTGTTCTTGTACTTGTTTTCTCAAAGATCAGGGCAATGTTTTTGCCTTTATAATACTCATGAAGCTCACCTGCTTTTTTCTTTGCTTTCAATTCTGCTGATAAGTCAATGAGATATGTGATTTCGTCCGGTGTAAAGTCTTTCAGTGTCAGAAAGTTTCTTCCTTTTAAGTTCATAATAATTCTCTCCCCGATGTCGTTTTTTATTATTTATCTGTTTCAGGTTTCGGATCAGTTACGATCTCTTTCAGAGAACCTGCCAGACCTGCGATCCCCTGAATATCAGATGGAATAATAATCTTGGTTGCCTTGCCGTCTGCTGCTTTTGCAAATGCTTCCAGACTCTTTAATGTGAGAACTGCTTCATCTGCTCCTGCTTCTCTGATCATACGGATACCCTCTGCGTTAGCATTCTGTACCTTCAGAACTGCCTCAGCCTGGCCTTCCGCCTCTTTGATCATACGCTCTTTCTGAGCTTCTGCACGAAGGATCGCTGCCTGTTTCTCGGCCTCTGCATCCAGAATGGCAGACTGCTTTTTACCTTCTGCAACAAGAATTGTAGATTTCTTCTGACCTTCTGCGATCAGGATTGCCTCTCGTCTTTCACGCTCAGCCTTCATCTGTTTCTCCATTGCATCCTGGATAGCTGCCGGAGGAATAATATTCTTTAATTCCACACGGTTAACCTTGATTCCCCATGGATCAGTCGCCTCATCAAGAGAAGCTCTCATCTTGGTATTGATAGTTTCACGGGATGTCAGTGTTTCATCCAGTTCCATATCACCGATAATATTTCTTAAGGTTGTTGCGGACAGATTCTCGATCGCCATGATCGGATTCTCCACACCATAGGTATAAAGCTTCGGATCTGTGATCTGAAAGAACACAACTGTATCGATCTGCATAGTTACGTTATCCTTTGTGATAACCGGCTGCGGTGGAAAATCGACTACCTGTTCCTTCAGATTTACTTTTCTCGCTACCCGTTCAATAAATGGCATCTTGAAATGAATTCCTGTACTCCAGGTAGCCTGATAAGCACCCAGACGTTCAAGGATCACTGCATATGCCTGCGGCACGATACGGATACAGGATGCAAGAACCCATACCGCAATGATGATAATGACTATCAGAAAAATCACGCCCATAACTAATCCTCCTTATTTTGTTTTACAATAAGCTTCACACCGCGTATTTCCTTAATGATAACAACGGTGTCTTTGCCGATCTTTTCGTCATCGGCAGAACGTGCAGTCCATTCAATATCATTGATACGGACCTGACCTGTCTGTGCCAGATTGTCAATATCCTGAATCACAACTGCTTTTTTTCCGATCAGACTGTCTGCATTTGTCTGTGTGGTTTCTTTGTTAAAGTACTTCATGGCCAGTGGTCTGGTAAAGATCAGAAGTACCAGGGAAACACACAGAAACAGCAGTATCTGTACAGTGAGGTTCGCGCCTGCATAACATGCAATGGCAGCGACCAGTGAGCCACCCGCAAACCAGATGGTAGTCAGTCCTGCTGTGATTGCTTCTATTACAAGCAATAAAGCAAGAATTCCAAGCCATATCAAAGGCTGCATGAAACTCCCCCTTTCTTATATGTGCTGCATCATCATATAAACATATCTGTCTGTAAAATATCAGATATACGTTATCTCCTCTGACGTGCAGCTTCATACATGAGAATCCCTGACGCCATAGCAGCATTCAGTGATTCTACCTTGCCACACATAGGAATCCTGATCAGACAGTCTGCACTCTCTGCAGCTTCATCTGTAAGTCCTTTTCCCTCATTGCCGATCAGAAATGCAGTTCCTCCTGTATAGGACTCCTGATCATAAGAGTTCTTTCCATGCAGATGTGCCGCAAATGTACGGATATTTCTGTTCTTAAATTCCTGAGTTAATGATACCACACTTTC
>CAKSAW010000083.1 GCA_934437695.1 uncultured Blautia sp.
TCTTTGGTTTTATCTTTGGTTTTATCTTTCAGTTTATCTTTCTTCTTTTTTCCGTAATCTGCTGAACCGTATTCTTCTCTTCGGTCATCGTAGTAACGGTCATCTTTTTTCTTCTTCCATTTTCCTCTGACCTTTTCATATCTGCCCTTATTGTCTACGGATACTTTTCCTTCATAACAGAGTTCATCCAGAACATCGTAAAGGTCTCGCCTCTCTTCTTTTGAAAGTCTCAGCAGAGAAGATATCTCACGGAGTCTCATTGGCTGATAAACCGGATCCCCCATCAGTTCCAGAATGAATTTTTTTCTTCTTTCTATATCTTTTTTATTTTTACTCATCTTACTCCTTTTGCACTTCACTGTTCGCTCCACATCCCGCAACACGCTTTGCGATTCACAGAATATTATCAGTAAACAGTATCGAGCATTCTTTATCACATAAAAAACACCCTTGTACGTGACAAGAGTGTTTCAGATTTCTTTTCTAATCATCCAAGCATATTCAATGCTGCAGAAATTACAAAAAATAAAATTCCCATAATAGTGGTAGCCTTCACAAGTCCGCCCTCCATGGAACGTCCTTTGTTCTTACCCCAGTATGTCTCTGCTGCTCCGGCAATAGCACCAAGACCCTGCTGCTTACCTTCCTGCATAAGCACAACTATTGTAAGAGCAATACAATCTATTATGAAAATGACACTCAGAATAATCTTAACAATCTGCACTTCGTTACACCTCCTAATCAACTGAGTTTTATTGTAACATAGCAGAAAAAGGATTTCAACCCTGAATGCAATTCTTTTCATTTTCTGTAAAAGGATTCTCATATACTGCCAACTCGCCAAGTACCTCATGGATCCTCAGCAGCTGGTTATATTTTGCATTCCTGTCTGAGCGGCAGGGAGCTCCTGTTTTGATCTGTCCTGCTCCTGTGGCAACTGCCAGATCTGCAATAAAAGAATCCTCTGATTCTCCTGACCTGTGTGAGATCACTGCTTTATATCCGGCTTTCTGTGCCATCTGCACTGCATCCAACGCCTCTGAGAGAGTTCCTATCTGATTTACTTTTACCAGGATCGCATTGGCTGCCCCCAGCTTAATCCCACATGCAAGTCGTTTGATATTAGTGACAAACAGATCATCCCCTACCAGCTGGATTCTTTTTCCCAGCCGCTCTGTCATCTGTTTCCATCCTTCCCAGTCATCTTCTTCAAGCCCATCCTCAATAGAAACAATGGGGAATTTTTCAATCAGTTTTTCATAATACCCTATCATCTCACAGGTATCTCTTATAACCTCTTCCCCTTTCATCTTTCCTTCGCCTGGAAAAATATATATTCCTCTTTCTTCATCATATAATTCGCTTGCAGCAGCATCAATAGCAATACATATATCTGTTCCCGGTTCATATCCTGCTTTTTTCACTGCTTCCATGATCAGCTCCAGCACACTTTCTGAATCCGGAAGATCCGGTGCAAAGCCACCCTCATCTCCAACAGCAGTTGACAGACCTTTCTGTTTCAGTATGATTCTGAGGAACTGATATATTTCCACGCACATCCTGATCCCGTGCTCCATATCCGAAGCACCCACAGGCATGATCATAAATTCCTGAAGATCTACAGTATTATCGGCATGACGGCCACCATTGAGGATATTCATCATAGGCACCGGCATCTGTCTGGTATGACATCCGCCCAGATACTGATACAATGGGATACGAAGAGCTGCAGCTGCAGCTCTTGCTACTGCCATAGACACTCCCAGTGCAGCATTGGCCCCTACATTACTTTTATTATCTGTGCCATCTGTTTCTATGATCTTCTTATCTATATAAAATTGATTCAGGGCATTTTCCCCAAGGATTGCTTCTGCCAGCTTTGTATTTACATTTTCCACTGCTTTTCTGACACTAAGTCCGGTGTAATATCCTTTTTCCCCGTCACGAAGCTCCACTGCTTCAAATTTACCTGTGGATGCTCCCGAAGGAACTATTGCTCTTCCTGTATATCCATTTATCCCGATCACACCTTCTCCTACCGTAACTTCTACTTCTACAGTAGGATTTCCTCTGGAATCCAGTACCTGTCTTGCATGAACCCTTCTTACAGGCAGATAACGCAACATATTAGAACCTCCTGCTCATTTTAATAAACTGAATATCATGATCAAAAAGGATTTTCCCTGTTTGATATTCACGATATCCACAAATTGTTTCATAGACATATCTTTACCAGATGTTTTTCTTAATATACACCGCCTGTTTGTTTTTCTTATACATGATCCTATTATTATTTTCAGAATATTTTATCATTTAAAATTATTTTAATTACATCTTTTAAATATTTTTATAAATTTTCTATTTTTATTCTTGACATTTCATTTGTTATCTGTTATATTAAGTTCATAAAACAAAAGGGATTACGAAAACAAAATAAAGCAAAGGAGTGAGACCACCGAAAACATAATTTTTCTTTATAATTTAAGAAAGCGAGGTACAGACCACCAGAATAACAAAGTTTCAAACTCATGATTTATAAAGAAAGGCAGGTACGGACCACCAAGAACTTAAAGTTTTAATCCAACTAAGTTTTATAAACAGTTCCTATTAACATAAGGAAGGTACAGTCCAATGAGAACCTAACGATTTACCTTATTTTTAAAACAACACTTTATCAAAACAAGGAAGGTACGGTCCAATGAAACGTTAACGATTTACCCTATCATAAAACGTAACAGTTCATTTGCATAAGAAGGTACAGTCCAATGAAAACTTAACGATTTACCCTATTTAAACTAAACAAGGAAGGTACAGACCGATGGGACAGTAAGTTTTAATATTTAAATAATTTAACAGAAAGTGAGGTATCATCCCTTGGATACAGAATCTTAACAGGAGCCACGATAGAATAAGTCGATGGCTCTTTTCTTTTGCCACTTCTATTTTTATTCTCTTCTCATATATTAAATTAATACCACATCCTCTGAGGTTATCAGTTTTATGCATCTCAAATACATATCTTCTGCCAGATTTTTTTCTTCCCGATTTACCAGAATTTTTCTTCTGTTCTGTATCTCAGCGCTTGCAGGATCTTCTGTAGGAAAAATCGTGTCGCATTACGTTCAAAAAGAAACTGTACAGACCTCTGCCCCGGGTTCCAGCTGGGGACTCAGTTTCCAGGAAGAAGGAAAACGCCCTGTTGGAAATGCAACAATTGAAGAATTATCTCAGTACAATACTTTTTATGCAGAAGATACAGAAGAAAAGAAAATCTATCTCACCTTTGATGCAGGTTATGAAAATGGAAACACCTCCCCTATCCTGGATGCACTGAAAAAGCATCAGGCACCTGCAACTTTCTTTGTTGTCGGAAATTTTATTTCAGAAAATAAGAATCTGATAAAAAGAATGGAAAACGAAGGACACATTATAGGCAACCATACCATGACCCACCCGGATATGTCCCATATTTCCACGCAGGAAGCTTTCCGGAAAGAATTGTCCGGTGTCGAATCCATTTATAAAGAGATCACAGGAAAAGAAATGACAAGATTTTACCGCCCGCCACAGGGAATTTACAGTACTCTGAATCTGTCTATGGCAAAAGAAATGGGATATCATACATTCTTCTGGAGTCTTGCTTATGTGGACTGGTATCAGGATAACCAGCCGGATCCACAGGAAGCTATCACAAAACTGACAAAACGAATTCACCCAGGTGCTATTGTATTACTGCACAGTACATCTTCTACCAATGCACAGATTCTGGATGAACTCTTAGGTAAATGGGAAGAAATGGGATATTCCTTCCATTCCCTGACTGAATTACTGCAGTAATATTTTATATCTGCTTTGCCAAAATATCATATAGGTTTTTTTCTGCTATCACGCAGATAAAAATTAAACAAAATAAGACGCACTCCTCAGAAATGAAATCCTGTAAAGTGCGTCTCATTTTATTTATAATTCAATACTTGTGAGAATATCAATTATCTGTATCTTCTGCTGCAGAATCTTCACTGTCTACAACGCCGCCTTCCACAACAAGATCTTCAGGATTAATGTTATCGCCATATACCGGTTTCAGAGTTTCTTCAAAATCCTTGTGGAAGAACTGTTCATCTGCCAGAGATTTGATTTCATCATTGATCGCATTCAGAAGATCTGTATTTCCTTTCTGTACTGCAGGAGCGATTGTATCAATATCACCCAGAGATTCGATTCCTACAGAAAAGCCTTTGTTCTGCTGCGCCCATGCAAGTACCTCTGTGTTGTCTGTGGAGAATGCATCTCCTCTTCCATCAAGAAGTGCATCATAAGCTTCCTGATATTCATCAAATTTTACAAGTTCAATATCCGGATAGTTTTCTGTGAAGTATGTTTCTGCTGTTGTTCCCTTTACCACGATCAGCTTCTTACCTTCCAGATCTTTTACATCTGTGATCAGTGCATCATCAGGAGAAACAACGCCGAGAGCCACTTTCATATATGGAAGTGCGAAATCTACCTTTTCTGCTCTTTCATCTGTTACTGTGAAGTTTGCAAGGATCACATCAACCTTTGCAGACTGCAGGTATTCTACACGGCTTGCTGCTTCTACATAAGTAAATTCTACATCATCTTCACTTCCGAGGAGGTCTTTTGCAAGTCTCTTTCCAAAGTAAACATCATAACCCTGAACATCACCGTTTTCATCTACATATCCAAATGGATTCTTGTCACTGAATACACCAATCTTAATCTTGCCGTCTTCTTTGATTTCATCCAGAGTACGGGCCTGTGCAGTGTTTTCTCCGTCATCTGCCGCACTTACAAGAATACTTCCGCCAAACAGTGTTGTTGCTGCTACACCTGTTGCTAATAAAACTGCTAATAATTTTTTCTTCATGTCCTTTTCCTCCATGCCTTAAAAATTTTAATTATATCATAATTTTTATAATTACCCATTGTGATCCAGCCTTTCAAACACGTTCTAATTTGAGCAATGTTTTTTAGCTGTTACTTTTTAACAGTTTCATAATGGAAACTGTTCAGGAACTGCTTTGCCCTGTCTGTCTGTGGATTGTCAAAAA
>CAKSAW010000084.1 GCA_934437695.1 uncultured Blautia sp.
GATTTCAAATTGTTCAATGACACTTATGGTCATGATGGAGGAGATCTGGTACTGACAACCGTAGTGAATGTAATTCGGCATTATATCCGTCGTACGGATATTCTGGTGCGCTATGGAGGAGATGAATTTCTGCTGATCCTGCCCGGAATTGAGAAGGAAGTCTTTTCACAGAAGCTTCGTATGATCCAGGAGAAGATCCATGAGACGCATATTCCAGGTTTTAATCGTCTTAGGCTTTCAGTGAGCATTGGTGGAGCTATGTTTACCCACGGCAGATTAGAGGATGCAATCACCAAAGCAGACAGACTTATGTATATGGCCAAGGGACATAAAAATATAGTAGTGACCCGGTGGGATCAGAAGAAAAATACAGATGAAATGGAAAAAAGGAACCTGCCCCAGCTTCTGGTTGTTGATGATTCTGAAATGAACCGTGAGATACTTAAGGAAATTTTAGGAAAGGAATACCGAATCTTGGAGGCCTGTGACGGGGAAGAGGCTATGAAGATGCTGGAGCAGTATGGAACTGAAATCTCATTGGTCCTGTTAGATATTATTATGCCCAAAAGGGATGGATTTGAAGTACTCGCCTATATGAACAGAGATAAATGGATCGAAGATATACCGGTGATCATGATTTCCAGTGAAGGATCAGAGAGTTATATCCGCCGTGCCTATGAACTGGGGGCTTCCGATTATATAAGCAGACCATTTGATACTAAGGTGGTATATCAACGGGTTATCAATATGATCAAGCTCTATGCCAAGCAAAGGCGTCTGATCCATTTGGTAACAGATCAGATTTATGAAAAAGAGAAAAACAACCGTATGATGACCGGGATTCTCAGTCAGATTGTAGAGTTCCGAAATGGTGAAAGCGGGCTTCATGTGCTGCATATTAATATTCTGACTCAGCTTTTGCTGGAGAGACTGATGCGAAAATCAGAGAATTACGATCTTTCCTGGTCTCAGCAGCATATGATCGCCACAGCTTCCGCACTTCATGATATCGGTAAGATTGGAATTGATGAAAAAATTCTGAATAAACCCGGAAAGCTTACAAAGGAAGAATTTGAAGCTATGAAACAGCACACGATCATAGGTGCCCGGATGCTTGACAGCCTGGAAATGTATCATGATGAAGAGATGATGAAATATGCCTATGAAATATGCCGCTGGCATCATGAACGTTATGATGGAAAAGGATATCCGGATGGCCTGAAGGGAGAAGAAATCCCTATATCTGCCCAGGTGGTATCACTGGCAGATGTGTATGATGCCCTGGTAAGTGACCGGGTATATAAGAAAGCATATTCTCATGAAAAGGCAATGGAGATGATTCTAAATGGAGAATGCGGAATATTTAATCCTCTTCTTTTGGAATGTCTGGTGGAAATTCAGGATAAAGTGCGCAAGGAACTTGGTATTAAAGGTGTGAATGAATGCCTGGAATATCTGGAAGAGAGAAACTGATAAAATCCCCCTGAAAAGAGCTTAAGCTCAGCGATGAATGGGTGTACATTTCTGTAGATCTGAATGGATTAAAATGGGAAGACAGAGATCGATTCATGAAATGCAAAAATATTTTGTAAAAAATTTTCCCGAGTATCTTGACAGGGAATAAATAATCCTATATAGTATAGCACAGATTTGGTGTGTTACTGGACAGGCAGGCATTAACCGGTCATAAATGTTATTTTTTAATGTTTATGGGGGTTAGTGCCTTTTTTTGATGTATTTTTTGTGGTAAAACGCGGAATAATCATATGTCAGAAGGTTTTAATCTCCCGGAAACAAGGCGGTTTATTCGCACGAATAAGGAAAAGGAGACAAAAGAACATGAAAGACAAGATTTTTGGAGTTTTGCAGCGTGTGGGAAGATCCTTTATGCTTCCGATCGCAATTCTCCCTGTTGCAGGTCTGCTGCTTGGTATCGGCAGTTCCTTCACAAATGAAACAACCATCGCTACCTATGGATTGCAGAAGATCCTGGGAAGCGGAACATTACTTAATTCTCTTCTGATCATTATGAACAAGGTCGGAAGTGCTGTATTTGACAATCTGCCGCTGATCTTTGCTGTTGGTGTTGCCATTGGTATGGCAAAGAAAGAGAAAGAGGTTGCTGCTCTTTCTGCGCTGATCGCATATTTCGTTATGAATGTGGCTGTCAGTGCCATGCTTCTTATCAACAATGAAATCACAGCAGATGGTCAGATAGCAGCAGATGTACTGGAAGGAACCATTACTTCTGTATGCGGGATCCAGTCTCTGCAGATGGGTGTATTCGGCGGTATTATCGTAGGTCTTGGTGTTGCGGCACTTCATAACCGTTTCCACAAAATTGTGCTTCCGAATGCGCTGTCATTCTTTGGCGGCTCAAGATTTATACCGATCATTTCTACAATCGTATATATGTTTGTGGGAATCCTGATGTATTTTGTATGGCCTGTAGTTCAGAACGGTATTTATGCTCTGGGCGGTCTGGTAACAGGCAGTGGATATCTGGGAACTCTGATTTTTGGTATTATTAAACGAGCACTGATCCCTTTTGGTCTGCATCATGTATTCTATATGCCATTCTGGCAGACAGCAGTAGGTGGAACTATGGAAGTTGCCGGACAGATGGTGCAGGGCGGACAGAATATCTTCTTTGCACAGCTTGCTGATTCTGCAAATATAGCACATTTCAGTGCGGATGCAACCAGATATTTCTCTGGTGAGTTTATCTTTATGATCTTTGGTCTTCCGGGAGCAGCGCTGGCTATGTATCGCTGTGCAAAACCTGAGAAGAAAAAAGCAGCAGGCGGACTTCTTCTTTCCGCAGCGCTGGCATGTATGTTTACTGGTATCACTGAGCCGCTGGAATTCTCATTCCTGTTTGTAGCTCCGGCACTGTTCGTAGTGCAGGTAATCCTGGCAGGTGCGGCTTATATGATCGCACATATGTTGAATATTGCAGTAGGACTTACTTTCTCAGGCGGTTTCCTTGACCTGTTTCTCTTTGGTATCCTGCAGGGAAATGCAAAAACAAGCTGGCTGAGGATCATTCCGGTTGGTATTATTTACTTCATCCTGTATTATGTGATCTTTACATTTATGATCAGGAAATTTAATTTCAAGACTCCGGGACGTGAAGATGATGATACAGAGACAAAGCTTTATACAAAAGCTGATGTAAATGCAAGAAAAGAAGCCGGAAAGACAGCTGGTGCAGCTGCAGCAACCTCCGGTGATCCGGTAAGTGAACTGATCACCAGAGGCCTTGGCGGAAAGAAAAATATCGTAGATGTTGACTGTTGTGCGACCAGACTTCGTATCACTGTTGCAGAGCCTGAGAGAGTTCGTGATGAACTTCTGAAACAGACAGATTCCAGAGGAATCGTAAAAAAAGGACAGGGCGTACAGGTTATCTATGGACCTCATGTAACTGTTATCAAGGCGAAGCTGGAAGAATATCTGGAGACTGCTCCCAACGAATTCGCGGATGAGACACCGGATAATGTACAGGTACAGGAAAATGCTGCAGCAGGAAATGCAGATGGACAGAACAGTGCAGAGGTTGAGGACAAAAATGCAGGTACAGCACAGACCTTGGCACCTGTAAAAGAAGAAAAAATCAGAAAAACAGCAATCATTTACAGTCCTGTAGACGGAATCGCAGCAGATCTTTCTACTGCACCGGATGAAGGATTTGCAGGAAAAATGATGGGTGACGGTGCAGTGGTGACACCAACAGAAGGTACTGTATATGCACCTGCAGACGGTGAAGTTGAGTTTATTTTTGATACAAAACATGCCATAGGTTTCCAGACAGATTCCGGTATCCCTATGCTTCTTCATATGGGAATCGACACTGTAAAACTGGAAGGAAAAGGCTTCGAAATCCTGGTAACAGAGGGTCAGAAAGTGAAAAAAGGCGATCCGATGATGAAACTGGATTTGGAGTTCTTAACTGCCAATGCTCCGTCCATTACTTCCCCTATCCTTGATACTGAACCGGAAGACAACCAGAGGATCAGACTTCTGGCAAACGGTGAGATCAAGGCCGGTGAACCGTTGTTTGCGGTGGAGACGCTGGAATAATATTGTTATAATATGAAATAACGAAGTTAAACATGTCGAAAAACAGTTGGATGATCAAAAGAGATAACATCTTGATTATCTGACTGTTTTTTTATGCACGTGAATTAAAAAGGATGACTTTTGGCAGGAGAAATCCGGGAATCAAAAATGTAACAAATTTGTGTGACGGGTAGGATTCTTATTCAAAATATGGTAAACTATATCAAACATGCTTTAATGTCAAAGGGAAAATTGTTATAATGGCAATAAATTTTTACAGAGGGGATTACGACAGAGATGTACAGAGTTAGCAAGGTATTAAATAATAATGGTGTTATAGCCATTGATATGGATGAAAACAAGGAGTATGTGATTCTTGGCAAGGGTGTTGGCTTTGGGAAAAAGGTCAGCCAGCGTTTTGATAAGCCGGAGGGATGCACTACATATCGTCTGGAACAGGAGACAGAGCGTGGATCTGCGAAGGAACTGGTAAAGGGAATAGAGCCGGAGTATCTGGAGATTGCAGATGCAATTCTGACAGAGTCACAGAAAGTGTTTGGAGATTCCATAGACAGAGGAATTCTTTTTCCACTTGCTGACCATATTTCTTTTGCAGTCGCCAGAATCCGCAGAAATGAGCAGATCAGCAATCCGCTGACAGAGGATATCAAGGTTCTTTTCTACAGTGAATTTAAAGTTGCGGAAACACTGAAAACAATTTTGAGAGAAAGACTTCAGATAGAGATTGATGATCATGAGGTTGGATATGTGGCATTGCATATTCATTCTGCAATTGGTGACGAGAAGGTATCTGTTGCCATGCAGACTGCGAGAGCGGTGAGAGAGTGTATAGACATGATCGAGAAAGCAACAGGTAAGCCAATCGATGTACTGTCACTGTCCTATAATCGCCTGATGAACCATATGAAGTATATGGTAGCGCGTGCATCTACAGGAGAGAAGCTGAACCTGGATATGAATGAATATATGCTGGATCAGTATCC
>CAKSAW010000085.1 GCA_934437695.1 uncultured Blautia sp.
AACAAGCACACTCACCGCCACAAACAGTAAAAACAAGTTTGAAACTAATGACATGATCTTTCTCCCTAAATATGTACCATGCGAATCCATTGTACTTAACAAGGGCACCGCACTATGTTATTAGCTCAAATAATGCAGCGCCCTGTTTTTATTATACTTATCTTTAATTTCTGATTTTTAATACAGTTCTTTTTATAGATGTCACATCCAGATCAATCGATTAATTTAACAATCCATTATCCAGACAGCCATCTCCACCGTCATCACTTCCGCCATCATCACTTCCATCATAATCACTGTCATAATCGTAATCATTATCATAGTCATAATCATTGCTATAATCATAATCATTACTGTAATCATAATCATTGCTGTAATTATAATCACTGCTGTTATCATAGCTCTGTGCAGCTGCCTCAGTTGGTTTCGGAACTAATGCTTTCTCTGTTTCCAGAGTATTGTATTCTTTTTTCTGACTGATACTGTCAAATACCAGATATGCCACTTCACCTTCCAGCTTAAGTTCCGCTTCCTCTGTATCACCAAATGGGAACGTGTGGATCTCAGCTGTTGTTCCGTCTTCGAAGGTTAACTGAATATTGTATTTCGGGATTTCCTTCTCAGCCTCATCCTTGTCTTCAGCTTTCTCTTCTGTTTTGGTATCCTCTGCTTTTGTATCATCTTCTTTATCCTTTGCATTCGGATCAAACCAGAGAACTCTTTCCTCATCCGCCTCAAACTTATCTTCCTCTTTCAGGAAGTTATCCGGATACTCTTCATCTTTCTCATTCTTAACAGCAACGCCTGTAATAACCTTACCTGTAAGATTTTTCAGCTTTACAGAAAAAACACTCTCTGTATCTTCTTCAGGTTTCTCACCGATTGTTTTTAAATCTTCTTTTTCTTCTGAAGTCTTATCCGCATCTTCTGAAGTTTCTGTTTTTGCTGTAGTATCTGCTGCCATAGCTGCCTGAGTAAATACCAGACTACTTCCAAGTACTGCCATCATAAATGCTGTTACGACTTTTTTCTTCATTGTCTTTAAATCCTTTCTGACCATTCTGTATAATTCTTTATTGTCCTGCTTTAAAATATTTATTTTACCTTTAACCAAAGACAAAACACTTCAAGGCTTAATTTACTCTCTTATAGTTAACATACTTTAAGGTTTTCTTTGCACCATATGTGAGTTTATATCCATTCAGTTTGTATTCTTTCTGGAAATTTGGATCATACACATAAGTTTTTTTCTTACCTTTAACCTTCTGATCGATTTCAACCCATGCATGTGCCCCCTTCTTTCCACCGGCTTTCTGGAAATATCCCTTTACATAATGAGCATCATATCCTGCAACTTTAGCCATCCAGTAGAAAGTAGCTGCCATTACATAACAGTCGCCACTGCCTGTTTTAAATCCATATAAACCATATTCTGTCGGTGTTTTTTTAGAAACCTTTACATTTCCTTCGTACTGCAGAGAAACAGACCAGTTAAATGCTTTTTTCAGATTTCCATTACACCTCTGAAGTCTGATGGCTGCCATTGTTTCTACTGCTGACAGCTTTGTTGCCTGTCCATTTTTTTTGATCTTATAATAAGTCTTTGCATTAACCTTATAATATGGTTTATTGGTCACAAGTTTTCCGGTTTTATCAAAGCAATAAGTATATTTGCCAATCTTCTTTGCCTTATTTGTAACCTTCTCACCATTTACATAGTAATATTTAACTCCATCAACAGTTTCCCATCCTTCCTTCTGCTCCGGAAGCGGTGTTGGAGTCTCATCTGGTGTCTCAACTGTAGCATCAACAATAACAGGCTGTTCTGCCATAGCCGGCATTGCAGGTGTAAACGCCATTACTGAACTGAGTAATAATGCTGTAATCTTTTTTCTGTTCATATCTCTGTTCCTTTCCCTTTTCTGTCAATTTTGCAGTAAGCTACTTTTCTGATTCGATTAAACTATCGTCTTACTGTAATACTTGCAACAACCTCTGCACTGCTTCCTTTTCCTGTAGGACGTACAACATTTAACTGTACATAATCGTATGTATAAGTGACATCCTTGCCGTTTCCATCCAGCATACAGGTATTGCCCTTACTTATCGTACACTTTTTATATTTTCCCAGAACCTTCTTGATCTTTGACGCATTATTCTGTTTTGCCAGAGTAGATGTTGCTGCATATTTTCTGTATAAAGATGTTTTCTTTTTATCTACAGCTCCTGTTTTTGGATTAAAGTAATACAGCTTCGGAATATCATACATGCTTACACTTCCCACACGTATTCCCTTTACTGTATGACCACTTACATCAAAACCATAATACTTACCATCAATCTTCTTCATCAGGATCCCATACTTACCAACCATATCCTTGTCAGCCTGATAAGCAGCTCCGTTTTTTCCAAAATAATAACGGAAACCTTTTGCTGTTACTCCCCACTGCTGAGTAACCTTCTGGTTATTCTCATCATATCCATATCTCTTTCCTGTTTTTTTGTCCAGTTTTACCTTAACAGTCTGCGGTTCCGCTGCCTGTACTGTCACTGTTTCTGCTACAACAGCTAACGGTGCAAGCATAAGAAGCATACAAAGCACAACTGCAAGGATTCTTTTAGAATTCTTCATTTTTCATTCTCCTTTTCTTAAAATTTGATTTTATGTTCTATTGTGTATGCAGGACGTGTATACGCACCAAATAAAGTTCCATACATGTTATCGTAATAACGGCCGTCAATCATAACAAAGCTATGTCCATCCGGAATTGTAATAACATACGGCTCATATCCCAATTCCTTTGCAATTGCAGCCACACTGCTGGCAATTCCATAACAGTTTCCTGTCAGACCGTTCTGGAACATCTGAAGGGAATATTTATAAACCCAGTCTTTTGTCTTAAACTCCTGAGGTGTAGGATCCATGTATCCTACAAAGTTTGTATAGGCCATAATATAATAAAAGCAGGAACGGAATTTTTCATAATTACTTGCATTGGCATTACTGTGACGTGCAATAAAGTTCCTTGCCGCAAGCTTGCATCTCGCCTGTGTCAGATTTGAAGCATATCCGTTCTTATTAAATCTTATTCCACCTATAGTTTCATTTGTTGCACATTTACCGTTCTTATGCACATAGTACATTCTACCATTAAACTCATTCCATCCTGTAACGGGTCTTCCCTTGGCATCAACAAAATACTTTACACCATTAACCTTTACAATTGATTTCTTACCTGGAATTATCCTCTGTGCATTCTTATTAAACAGATAAAAAACTCCTTTAATCTTGTAATGTCCGTCATGAGCTGCAACTCCATTGGATTTAAACCAGTAGTATTTGCCATTAACCTTCTTCCATTTATTTCTTACAGGTTTATTATTTACATAATAACGATATACTCTGCCTTCCTTCAACAATCCATTCTTAGGTACAGGTGTCGGTGTCGGTAATGGCTGTTCTGGTGTTATTGTAACGATTGGCTCATTTCCGCCACCCTGAGGCAGATCAGTAGCATAAACACCTCCTGCTCCAAATGTAAGTGCTGTTGACAGCATCATTGCTGTAAATGTAACCTTCAGCGCTGTAAACTTCTTCCTCTTCATTTTTTATTCCTCCTGCTAAACTTTATCTGAAGTTTCCCTCCATTTCCATTTTATTTATACTGTAATTATAGTATATCAGAGAGTTCATTTCAATTAATAAGACATCTTTTTATACAAAAAAGAGACTCCCTCAATTTCAATTTGACAGAATCTCTTTTTATACTTTATACTCTGATTTATTCTATTTTTTAATGTTCTCTATCTGTCCTATTATCTGTTCCATCCTGTCACAGTAATAGTCGCATACTTCCCTCATTTCGGAAATATTCTCCCTGTTGCCTTGATCATAAACACCAACAACCACAAATCCTGCTTTCTTTGCAGTTTCTGCAGCATGAAGAGCATCTTCAAACACCAATGTATCCTTCGGCTCTGCCTGCATAAATTCTGCTGCTTTCAAATAAATCACAGGTTCGTCCTTTCCTGATCCAATCTCTGTACAGGTATAGATCTGATCAAAATAATCCCGAATTCCATTTCTTTTAAGTGCAGCTTCTGCCAGTTCTTTATTCCCAGATGTTGCAACCACCATTTTTACCTTTTTCCCCTGAAGCCATTCCAGAGTTTCTCTCACGCCTGGTTTCACAGGCGCTTCAAAACGATAAAAATCACTTACTATTTTCAGGACTTCATTTATGATCTGCGGAATGGATTTATCCAGCTGGTATCCTTCTTTCAGATAGGCAGCACCCTGCTCCAGACTCATAGTATTCAGAACTTCATTGAGGTTTTCTTCAGCTTTGATCTGCAGACCTGAAAGATAACGTTCCCCAATATTCTCCCACACAGGCATGGAATCCAGCAAAGTTCCATCTACATCAAAAATAGTCGCCTGCATCATTTCTCCATCATACGAATCGCATCTATCGTCTTATTATACTGCTCTTCCACTTTTGTAAAAAGTTCATCGCAGCCCTCAGTTTCTCTTCCTCTAAGCTTCTCTGTAATATCAAAGCTGACCTGATAAAGATTATCGAAACCAAGATTCTGACATACCCCTTTTAATGTATGCGCAGCACGAAAAGCTTCTTCACCATTTTTCTGTTCCAAATTATCCTTCAGGCTCTGGAAGCTTCCATCATCCAGAAATTTCTTTGCAAATTTCTTAATAAGTCCCTCACTTCTCAGTCTTCCAAGAACACCCTCATAATCGGCGCCCATCTGTTCATAACATTCTTTTACCGTCATATTTTCTCCTCTTTTTCCACATCTGCATCTATCTATTCGCAATTTATCTTTTTTACAATTATTTTATCACACCATATATCCATTCTCAAGTGGTGTTTCAGAATCCTTAGATTTAGTACTATATCTTATCTTATTAATAACTCAGACAAATAACATCATCCTCTTCACTGCTTATTTATATTTATAGCAAAAAAGCTGTAAAATCAAAAAACACTTTCATATGCAATTATTTTTCACATATGAAAGTGCTGATTTAAATATATTTATC
>CAKSAW010000086.1 GCA_934437695.1 uncultured Blautia sp.
TCATCATCCTCGATTCCATGCTCTGTGAGAAGCTGATACTGTCTCTTACGGCTGATCGCCATAATCTGCTGAAAAAGTTCCTGCGCACCAAGCTGATTAAAGTCTCCATGTGCCTTTCCTCTCAATGTTTCCAGCTTCTGTCTCTCACGTTCAGGATCCAGCACCTTCTTTCCTGTGCGAATCTTATATTCGGCAACATCCTCACATACCTTCATCCTTTTTTCAAAAAGGCGTATGATCTCATTGTCGATCTTATCTATTTCATTTCTGCATTCCTGTAAATCTGTCATCTATATTATTCCTTTTTGCTTTAGTTTTTCCCTGTTGTTCCCTGTTCCTTCAGATTCTCTATAACCTCTGTCATTTCTCCGATAAAAGAGAGAGAGCCAAACGCAATGATCACATCCTGCTCTCCTGCGAGTTCAAAAGCCCGCTCTGCCGCATCTCTGATCGTATGCATAGCCTGTACATTTGGGTTATATTCACTGACAGCCTCAGCCAGTTCTTCAGCAGGCAGAGCTCTTACATTATCCGGAGTCTGGATGGTAAGTATCTGAGCAGCGAAATGAGCAGTCTTCGCGATAACACTTCTGTAATCCTTGTCTGCAAAAACTCCCATGATGTAAATGATTCGTTTTCCTTTAAAATAATGCTCTATTGAAGCAGCCATCATATCCGCAGCAGCAGGATTATGTGCCCCGTCCACCACAAACAGCGGATTCTTACAGATAACTGTAAAACGTCCGTTCCAGCTTACTGTACACAATCCTTCTTTTTTCTGCTCTGCAGTAGTTGGAAATCCCAGCTCATCAAGTACCTTCAAAGCATTCAGCGCAACCACTGCATTTTCCTTCTGATAAACTCCTGCAAGAGGAATCTCATAATCCTCTCCGCAGTACCGGATCGTCTGTCCCAGACAACTCTCACAGATCACCTGTGCCTTCGAAGCATCTGCTGCCACGCATTGCACATTGTGCTCTCTGCATACTCTCTCAACCACCTGCATGGCCTCCGGTCTCTGCATGGCAGTTACCACACGGCAGCCATCTTTTATGATTCCTGCTTTCTTTTCCGCAATCTGTGCCAGGGTATTTCCAAGAAAAGACATATGATCCATACTGACAGATACCAGTATTGCCAGCAATGTATTCTTAATGATATTTGTGGCGTCCAGATTTCCGCCCATTCCCACTTCCAGCAAAACCAGATCACAATCCTCATTTTTAAAAAACAGGAATGCCACAGCAGTTTCTATCTCAAATGCTGTAGGATGAGGATAACCATCCTCTGTCATAGCTGCAACAGCATCTGACACCTGTGTGATATACGCAGCAAAGTCATCCCTGCCTATCCTGCTTCCTGAAACTTCCATTCTTCCCCTGTATGAATACAGTGTAGGTGAAACATATCTTCCCACACGATATCCCGCACCAGATAAAACAGAATATAAAAAAGCAATAACAGATCCCTTGCCGTTGGTACCTGCTACATGAACATATTTCAGATCATCCTGAGGATTTCCAAGACGTTTCATCAGCTCACGCATATGATCAAGCCCCAGAACACTTGGTATCTCCCGTGTGATCCTGTCTATGTACTCCCGGCTTTCCTGATAATTCATAATAAACTCCTTTTACTTCTATGAGATCAATCCCCCGTGCCATTTATCGCAACACAGGGCACCTCATCCTTTTAGTGTAATAACGTGCTCTCATTATATCCCAGGTGTATGTTTTTTTCAAGGCAGGCAATACTAGAATCATGCAAAATTTATACAGTAAACGGAGGTACCTATGAAAAAAGCATTCCTTTTCTGCGGCCTGTGCGGCTGGTGTATGGAAGTCCTCTGGACCGGTCTGCATTCCGTTGCTTCAGGGGAGCTTACCATGACAGGCAAAACTTCTCTTTTAATGTTTCCCATTTACGGATGTGCCTCTGTCATACATCCGCTTTCCAGAAAATTTTCTGCCATTCCGCTGTTTATCCGCGGCTGTATTTATACCGTGGGATTTTTCTTTATCGAGTTCATCAGTGGTGCTTTTCTGCGCTGTTTTCACATGTGTCCGTGGGACTACAGCAACGCTCCGCTGAACTACCGGGGATTAATACGGTTAGACTATGCTCCGCTCTGGTTTTGTGCCGGACTTTTTTTTGAAAAAATACTTGGAAAACTCTCTTGAAAAAAGCATCTGATTATTATATGATGTTAAGAAGGATTAAATAAAAATTCCTGAACCAGTAAAATATGGAGGTATAAAATGAGACACTTAATGAGTCCGCTGGATCTGTCTGTTGATGAGTTAAATTCTCTTCTTGACCTGGCCAGTGATATTGAGAAACACCCTGATAAATACGCACATGTCTGTGACGACAAGAGACTTGCAACTTTATTCTATGAACCAAGCACCCGTACCCGCCTCAGCTTTGAAGCTGCTATGATGAACCTCGGCGGTAAAGTCCTTGGTTTTTCTTCCGCTGATTCCAGTTCTGCTGCAAAAGGCGAAAGTGTTGCTGATACAATCCGTGTTGTATCCTGTTATGCTGATATCTGTGCTATGCGTCACCCGAAAGAGGGCGCTCCGTTAGTAGCTTCTATGGCTTCTTCTATTCCTGTTATCAACGCCGGTGATGGTGGTCATCAACATCCTACCCAGACTTTAACTGACCTGCTTACCATTCGTTCTCTTAAAGGACGTTTAGACAACATCACTATCGGTCTGTGCGGCGACCTGAAATTCGGACGTACGGTTCATTCCCTGATCGAGGCACTTGTGCGTTATACAAACGTAAAATTCGTACTGATCTCACCGGAAGAACTTCGTATCCCAAGCTACATCCGCGAAGATGTACTTAAGAAAAACAACATTGAATTCCTTGAAGTAGAGAGACTGGAGGATGCATTACCAGATCTTGATATCCTTTACATGACACGTGTACAGAAGGAACGTTTCTTCAATGAAGAAGATTATGTCCGCATGAAAGATTTCTACATTCTGGACAAACAGAAAATGGAACTTGCAAAAGAAGATATGTACATTCTCCATCCGCTTCCACGTGTAAATGAAATCTCAACAGAAGTAGATGCAGACCCGAGAGCAGCTTATTTCAAACAGGCACAGTACGGCGTATATGTACGTATGGCCCTGATTCTCTCATTACTGGAGGTAAAATTACCATGTTAAATGTTGGAGCACTTCGCGAAGGTTATGTATTAGACCATATCAAAGCAGGCAAAGCCATGACGATCTACCATGATCTGAAGCTTGATAAACTGGACTGCACCGTTGCCATCATCAAGAACGCACGCAGCAACAAAATGGGCAAAAAAGATATCATTAAAGTAGAATGCCCTATCGAAAACCTGGACCTGGATATTCTTGGTTTTATTGACCACAATATTACCGTAAATATCATCAAAGATGAGAAGATCGTAGCAAAGAAAGAACTGAAACTGCCGAAACAGGTTGTCAATGTGATCAAATGCAAGAATCCGCGCTGTATCACTTCCATCGAACAGGGACTTGACCAGATCTTCGTTCTTGCAGACGAAGAAAAAGAAATTTACAGATGTAAATACTGTGAAGAGAAATATACAGGTAAACGCAACAAATAATTCGTTACTGTCTCATATTATAATATCATTACATAACCGGAAGTCTTTACGATTTCCGGTTATATTTTTATGTTATAGGAAATTACTCCGTAATGTTCCTATAACACAAAATAAGAAATCTCACTGTCTTTGCATCAACAGTGAGATTTTATTTTCCTAATTATACTTATACGCAATCAGACCGATAAGCCGGGTTATGTCATTGAGTGATCATCTGTCTAGGCCTTACGTTGCCATAAGGCTCAAGCGACCCACCTGAAAGCACGACGGGCAGCCGTATCGCTTTCTATTCGGTCTTGCTTCGAATGGAGTTTACATGTGCCCGGCCTGTTACCAGGACGGCGGTAGTCTCTTACACTGCCTTTCCACCCTTACCTCAGCAAGTGAGGCGGTTTATTTCTGTTGCACTGGTCTGGGAGTCACCTCCACCGGACGTTATCCGGCATCCTGCCCTGCGAAGCCCGGACTTTCCTCGTCTGAACCCTTTCGTCTGTCCAGCCGCGATCACCTGGCCTGGTTGCGCAAGTGCTATTCTAGCACGTTTTATCCCACTTGTAAAGAAGCAAAATCAACTTACACAACTTATACATTAAAGCAGCTTCCACCGATAAATTCTCTCAGAATAGAATTCTGCGGCACTGATTCACTGGGCACAGGAACAAAATATTCAAAGAATTTAAGCAGTCGCTTGGCCTCTATATACTCCGGTTCACTCTTATCAATCCCAAACAACAGCGGTTCTGCATAAACCTTCAGACATGCCAGCTCATAGATCAGTGCTGAATTAAACATTGCATCCGCCTCTTCCTGAAACGGAAAAATGTTCTGTTCCTCGCCTCTGCGCACGGACGGCCATCTGGCGATTGTCTCTTTCGCAGAAGTTCCTCTGGTGCGGGCGTCTCTTACGATCCTGCGGATCAGCCGCCCATCTGTAGTAGGAATCCGGTTATGCTCATCAACATTCAGCTGGGTCAGCGCACTGATATAAATCTTAAATTTGCTCTCTTTCGGCAATGCATAACTGAGTTTATCATTCAGTCCGTGGATTCCCTCAATGACCAGGATATCATCCTTATCCAGCTGAAGAAAATCACCTTTATATTCCCTTGTTCCTGTCTTAAAATTAAATACAGGCATTTCCACCCGTTTTCCATCCAGAAGATCCAGCATATCTTTATTAAACTGTTCTACATCAATTGCTTCCAGACATTCAAAATTCTTTTCCCCAAATTCATCCACAGGCGTCAGATGTCTGTCAACAAAATAGTTATCCACTGCTATAGGATGGGGTTTCATCCCATGGGCTGCAAGCTGAATGGACAATCTGTGTGAAAATGTAGTCTTTCCGGAAGAAGAAGGACCTGCGATCATAACAAACTTCTTATTCCCCGCAGCAGCGATCTCAGATGCGATCTCAGAAATTTT